>DASVED010000335.1:0-10677 GCA_036380775.1 Actinomycetes bacterium | reverse complement strand
TGGCCTGCACGATCCAGGCCAGCAAGGCGCGCCTGGCCGAACGCGGGAAGGACTCCCAGTGCCCGGCCGAGCCCTTGTGCCGGCGAAAGGCAGCGGCCAGGTCGGGCGGGACGACCAAGTCCTCGACATCATCCAGCAGGGACCATGCGCCGTTCTCCTTGGCGACGTCGACCGCGCGCTGCCCGGCGGGCGCCATCCGTCCCTCAGCGAGCAGCTGCTCGACGCGTACCTTGTTGGTCCGCGACCAGCCGCTGGCCGGCTTCCGGGGGCAGTACCACAGCGCTGTGCGGTCGGGGTCGAGCGATCGCTGCTTGCTGTCGATCCACCCGAAGGCAAGCGCCTCGATGACGCCGTCCTCGTACGAGATGACCTTCTTGCCGGTGTGGGACTTCCAGGACACCAGCCAGACACCACTGCTGGTCGCGTGGTGACGCTCGAGCCACTTCCGCCAGGCGGCCGTGGTCGTCGGGTGCACGAGATCGTCGTTCATGTGGTCCCTCCGCGAGCACGGACGATTGCGTCGATCCTCGCGCAGGTACGCACGCAAGGGTGCACGGACACCCTCCCGGTGGGGTCAGCCCCCTGACCGCGGGAGGTCAGCCCCTTCGGCTGGTCCCGCTCCGGTCGTGCGCCCTCCCCCGAGGCTGTTCGGTCTGCGCCATGTGCGCCCTTCCCAGTGATCCATAACGTCGGTTGAGCCGGGTCCGCCATCCGTCTGCGGGCTCCGATCCACTCTCAGCCCACCGGGCAGGAAAGGCGTTTCCCATGTCTCGCATCCTCTACCGGATCGGCCACTTCGCCGGTCGTCACCCCTGGCGCATCCTCGCGGCCTGGATCCTCGTAGCTGTCGCATCGGTCGCGCTCAACTCGTCCTTCGGCGGCCCCCCCGACGAGCACTTCACCATCCCGGGCGCCGAGTCGCAGCGCGCTGCCGACGCCATCGAGGACCGCTTCCCGCAGGAGACCCTCAACACCTCCAACGTGATCTTCCACGACGAGAACGGGCTCACCGAGCCGGCCACCAAGACCGCCGTCACCGAGGCGGTCGCCGGCCTGGCCGACGGCAAGCACGTCCTCGCCGTGGCTGACCCCTACGACCCTCGCGGTCCGACGCTGAGCGAGGACGGGACCACGGCGTTCGCGACCGTGTCCTTCGACTCGCAGGAGATCGGCCCGGAGGACTTCGAGGCCGCTGAGAAGGCCGTCGAGGCGGCCCGTGACGCGGGCGTCCAGGTCGAGTACGACGCAGGGCTCGGCCTTGCCGCCGGGGACGCTGCCCCCGGCAGCGAGAAGATCGGCATCCTGGTGGCCGTCGTGGTACTCGCCATCGCGTTCGGCTCGCTGGTCGCCATGAGCCTCCCGATCGTCGTGGCACTCGTCGGGCTGCTGGTCGGCCTCAGCTCGATCGGTCTGCTCTCCGGTGTCGTCGCTGTGCCCGAGATCGCCACCATCGTGGCAATGATGATGGGGCTCGGCGTCGGGATCGACTACGCACTGTTCATCCTGGCCCGGCACCGCCAGAACCTCGAGTCGGGCACCCCCGTCCCCGAGGCGATCGGAAAGGCGAACGCCACCGCCGGTCTCTCGGTGCTGTTCGCCGGCACCACCGTCGTGCTCGCCATCGCCGGTCTCCAGGTCTCCGGGATCCCGATGATGACGATGATGGGCTGGGCGTCCGCGCTGATGGTCGCCGTCACGATGATCGCAGCCGTCACGCTGCTCCCCGCACTGCTCGGCATCGCCGGCAAGCGGGTCAACAGCCTGCGGCTCCCGTTCATCAAGCAGAAGCCCGCCAACAACCCGCGGTCGAAGTCGGCCCGGTGGACGACCAAGGTCGTCGCCAAGCCGGTGCGCTACGGCGCAGTGGCTGGTCTGCTGCTGGCCGTGCTCGCGATCCCGACGTTCGCCATGCAGCTGGGCTTCCCCGACGCGGGCAACGACGGCCCTGACATGACGACGCGCAAGGCCTACGACCTGATGGCCGACAAGTACGGCGCCGGCGTCAACGGTCCGCTGGCGGTCGTGGTCGAGACCAACGGTTCGCAGAAGTCGGAGGCTGTCGTCACCGACCTGGTGCAGGGCATCTCCTCGGACAAGGGCGTCGCCTCGGTCGGCGAGCCGGTTTTCTCCGAGAAGAAGGACCTGGCGATCATCGACGTCACCCCCACGACGTCGCCCCAGGACGCGGAGACCTCCGCGCTGCTGGAGCGGTTGCGTGACGACGTCGTCCCCGCTGCCGTCGGTGACACCACCGTCGAGGCGTCGATCACCGGCGGCACGGCGATGGTCGAGGACATCTCCTCGCGGATCCAGGAGCGGATGCCGTACTTCCTGGCAGCCGTGATCGGGCTGTCGTTCATCGTGCTGGCTCTGGTGTTCCGGTCCATCCTGGTCCCGCTCAAGGCCGCGCTGCTCAACGTGCTCAGCGTCGGTGCGGCATACGGCGTGGTCGTGGCCGTGTTCCAGTGGGGTTGGGGAGCAAGCCTGATCGGCGTGCACGAGAACGTGCCGATCATGCCCCTGGCGCCGATGCTGATGTTCGCCATCCTCTTCGGTCTCTCGATGGACTACGAGGTGTTCCTGCTCAGCCGGGTCCGTGAGCAGTACCTGAAGCACCGCGATCCCCAGCGCGCGGTTGTCGAGGGTGTCGGTTCCACGGCCCGGGTGATCACCAGCGCCGCGCTGATCATGATCGCGGTCTTCGGCGCCTTCATCCTCGCCGCGGACGTCGTGACGAAGATGTTCGGTGTCGGCCTTGCCCTCGCCGTGCTGCTCGACGTGACGCTGGTGCGGATGGTGCTCGTTCCCGCGGCGATGAGCCTGCTCGGTCACCGCGCCTGGTGGCTGCCGAACTGGCTGGACCGCCTGCTGCCGAACATCGACCTCGAGGGTACTGACGACAGTGCCGACGAGCTCGACCTGGCGGCGTTCGAGGACGACGTTCGCGAGCCAGCGCTCGTCTAGCTCCTCCCCACCACCTTGATGCGGCCGGTCACCAGACCGGCCGCATCAAGGCGTTTGTGCGAGGGTGTGCGGGTGCTGCGCGTCGCTGTCGTAGGTTCCGGTCCGGCCGGTGTCTACACCGCCGAGGCTCTTCTCCGATACGGCGGTGAGGTGCTCCTCGACGTCATCGACGGGCTGCCCGCGCCGTTCGGGCTGGTGCGCTACGGAGTTGCTCCGGACCACCCGCGCACCCAGTCCATTTCAGCCACGCTGGCAGCCGTCCTGCAACAGCCGTCGGTGCGGTTCCTCGGCAACGTACACATCGGATCCGACCTGAAGCTCGAGGAGATGCGCGACCACTACGACGCCGTGGTGGTCGCGACCGGCGCCGCCGTCGACCGGCACCTGGACGTCCCGGGGGAGGACCTGCCGGGCAGCGTGTCGGCGACCGACCTGGTCGCCTGGTACTGCGGGCACCCCGACACGCCGCCGGACCTGTTCCGGCTCGACGCCCGAAGCGTCGCGGTGGTCGGCGCGGGCAACGTCGCGGGGGACGTCGCCCGGATGCTCGCCAGCTCGCCGGAGGAGCTGCGGGCGACCGACGTCGCGGACCACGTGCTCGCGGCCTTCTCGGCGAGCACCGTCGAGGACGTCCATCTGATCGCGCGCCGCGGCCCGGCCCAGGCGAAATTCACGACCCGTGAGCTGCGCGAGCTCGGTGACCTGGCCGAGGCCGACGTGCTGGTCGATCCCGCCGATCTCGAGCTGGACGACGTCAGCCGAGAGCTGTTGACGTCCAACGCGGGGGCGCGGCGCAACGTCGATGTCCTGCGGGGCTGGGCGGAGACGCCGCCGGCCGGCCGTCCCCGCCGCGTGCACCTGCACTTCTTCGCCAAGCCCATTGCGTTGACCGGTGATGGGCGGGTGGAGGGAATCCAGCTGGAGCGGACCGCGTTCGGCCCGGACGGCTCGCTGAAAGGCACCGGCGAACAGCGCGAGCTGCCGGTCCAGCTGGTGGTCCGCGCGGTCGGTTATCGCAGCCTCCCGCTGCCCGGGCTGCCGTTCGACGCCGAGGCAGGTGTCGTGCCCCACAAGGACGGCCGGGTCTGCCTCGACGGCGCGCCAGTGCCCGGCGCGTACGTCGCCGGATGGGCGAAACGAGGCCCGACCGGGGTGATCGGCACGAACAAGCACGATGCCCGCGAGACGGTCCGGTCGCTGCTCGAGGACGTGCCGTCGCTGACGCCCGCTCCGCAACGCGACCCGGACACGATCCTGCGCCTGCTGGCCGAGCGGGGTGTTCAGGTCGTCGACTGGGCCGGCTGGGCCGCCGTCGACGCCGCGGAGCTCGAGCGCGGCCGCGCCCAGGGCCGCCCGCGCATCAAGATCACCGACCGCGCCGAGCTCCTCCGCCTCTCGCGGCAATGACCACGTAAACGTGGTCATTGCCTGCTCGGCAAGGCGTCGACACCCCGTGAAGCAGTCGTTGACCACGTAAACGTGGTCAACGCACGGAGGTTGCGCGGCATACCCTCGGGGGGTAGTGTTGGCTCCGGTTGGATACCCCCACCGGGTACTGAGGGAGACGCACATGACCGCCGCCAGCCACGGCTACACCCCGCGCAAGCCCAGCCACCTCAAGCGGCTCCGGCGCATCGAGGGCCAGGTCCGCGGCCTGCAGCGCATGGTCGAGGAGGACAAGTACTGCATCGACATCCTGACCCAGGTGTCGGCCGCCACCAAGGCGCTGCAGTCCTTCTCCCTCGAGCTGCTCGAGGAGCACCTCGCCCACTGCGTCGTCGAAGCCGCCCAGCGCGGCGGCCCAGAGGCCGAGGAGAAGGTGCGCGAAGCCTCAGACGCCATCGCCCGGCTGGTCCGCAGCTGACCCGGCGCATCATCACCAGGAGCCACGACATGAGCATGACGTCCACGTACCGCGTCACCGGCATGACCTGCGACCACTGCGTGACAGCCGTCACCGAGGAGCTGTCCGCCCTGCCCGGTGTTCGCGACGTCCAGGTCGCGCTCGTCACCGGCGGGACCTCCGAGGTCCGCGTCGTGAGCGAGTCACCGCTCGCCGAGAACGCCGTGCGCGCGGCCGTCGACGAGGCGGGCTACGAGTACGCCGGAGTCGCACCGTGACAGCAGTTCCGCTGCGACTGGCTGGCTTCGTTGCTGTGCTGGGCATGGCGTTCGCAGCGTCCTACGCGGTCGGGACAGCAGCCGGTCCGGTCGCCGGCACGAACCCGGCCGACAGCGACGACTCGCATGCTGCCGACAGTGACGACTCGCATGCCGACACCGCTGCACACCGCGCCGACGACGCGGAGGCCGTTGCCGCTCTTCCGGGGCTCGCGGTGACCGACAGGGGCTACACCCTGACCCCCGACCGGACCACTCTGCCGGCCGGACCGCGTGTGCCCTTCACGTTCCGGGTGGTCGGCCCGGACGGTGCCGCCGTCACGGACTTCACCGAGGCGCACGAGAAGCGGTTGCACCTGATCGTGGTGCGCCGCGACCTCTCCGGTTTCCAGCACGTCCATCCGACGCAGGGCGCGGACGGGACGTGGACGGTCGACCTCGACCTGCACCGGGGCGGCACCTATCGCGCGTACGCCGACATCGAACCGACCGCGCTCGGCCGCAACATCGTGCTCGGCACCGACCTGTCGGTCCCCGGCGACTTCGCGCCGGCCGAGCTGCCGGCACCGGCCGCCTCGACGGTGGTCGACGGCTATCGCGTCACCCTGTCCGGCGCGCCGGTCCCCGGGCAGGAGGCGGAGCTGACCTTCGCCGTCAGCCGCGCAGGCCGACCGGTCGACAGTCTCCAGCCCTACCTCGGCGCCTTCGGGCACCTCGTCACGCTTCGCGCCGGCGACCTCGCCTACCTGCACACCCACCCGGCGGAGCAGGCCTACGACGGCGGGTCCGGCGGGCCGACCGTCCGCTTCGGGACGACGTTCCCGTCCGCAGGGACCTATCGCCTCTACCTGGACTTCCAGGCCGACGGGCAGGTACGCACGGCGGAGCTCACCGTCGACGTGGAGGCGTCGCGATGAGCGTCGACACGCCAGCGGGAGGCGGCACGGTCGAGCTGTCGATCGGCGGCATGACGTGCAGCACCTGCTCGGCCCGGATCGAGAAGAAGCTGAACCGGATGGACGGCGTCGAGGCCACAGTCAATTTCGCGACCGAGAGGGCGAAGGTCACCTTCGGTGACGGCGTGACCGTGGACGACCTGGTCGCGACGGTCGAGGCGACCGGCTACACCGCCGCGCCGCCGCGCCAGCCCGCCGCCTCGAGCGGCGACTCCATCGCAGACTCGACCGGGGTCGATGACCTGGGTGCCCAGGCCTCGGGGGAGCCGGACGCGGTCGACGCGCTGCGCCGCAGAGTGATGGTCAGCGCCGCCCTCGCCGTGCCCGTCATCGCTCTCTCGATGGCGCCGGCGCTCCAGTTCGACTTCTGGCAGTGGCTGGCGCTGACCCTCGCGGCGCCGGTCGTGGTGTGGGGTGCCTGGCCGTTTCACCGGGCGACGTGGTCGAACCTGCGCCACGGTGCGGCGACGATGGACACCCTGGTCACGGGCGGTGTGCTCGCCGCGTTCGGCTGGTCGCTGTACGCCCTGTTCATCGGCGGGGCCGGCGAGCCGGGCATGGAGATGCCGTTCACCCTGGTCCCGGCACGGGGGTCCGGCGCCGAGGAGATCTACCTCGAGGTCGCCTCCGGTGTCACGCTGTTCCTGCTGACCGGCCGCTACCTCGAGGCCCGCGCGAAGCGCCGGTCCGGCGCCGCGCTGTCCGCGCTGCTCGAGATGGGCGCCAAGGATGTCGCGCTCCTGCGCGATGGCACCGAGGTGCGGGTGCCGGTCGACCAGCTCGCGGTCGATGACGAGTTCGTCGTCCGGCCGGGGGAGAAGCTCGCGACCGACGGCGTGGTCGTCTCCGGCACCTCCGCGGTGGACGCGTCCATGCTCACGGGCGAGCCGGTTCCGGTCGAGGTCGGCCCGGGCGACGTCGTCGTTGGGGCGACGGTGAACGCCGGTGGGCTGCTCGTGGTGCGAGCGACCCGGGTCGGGTCGGACACCCAGTTGGCGCAGATGGCGCGTCTCGTCGAGGCGGCCCAGAACGGCAAGGCGCCCGTGCAACGGCTCGCCGACCGGGTCTCCGCGGTGTTCGTGCCGGTGGTCCTGGTGGCCGCGATGGCGACGCTGGGCTTCTGGCTCGGCACGGGGGCCGACGCGCAGGTCGCGTTCACCGCGGCCGTTGCGGTCCTCATCATCGCCTGCCCGTGCGCGCTCGGCCTGGCCACGCCGACCGCGCTGCTGGTCGGCACCGGCCGCGGTGCCCAGCTCGGGGTGCTCGTCAAGGGACCTGACGTGCTGGAGTCCACCCGGCTGGTCGACACGGTCGTTCTTGACAAGACCGGCACCGTCACGACCGGCGCCATGGCGCTGGTCGACGTCGTGACGGCCGTCGGCGTGGACCGACATGAGGTCCTTCGCCTGGCCGGTGCCCTCGAGAGCGCCTCCGAGCATCCCGTGGCCCGTGCGGTCGCGTCGGCCGCGGCGGCCGAGGTCGGGGCGCTGCCCCCGGTCGACGGCTTCCGGAACGTCGAGGGACTCGGCGTGCAGGGGACTGTCGATGGCGTCGGTGGCACGTCGCACGCAGTGCTCGTCGGCCGCCCCCGGCTGCTGGCCGACTGGGCCCAGCACCTGCCGGCGGAGCTGGAGGCGGCCCGGCAGAGAGCCGAGGCCGAGGGCAGGACTGCGATTGCCGTCGGCTGGGACGGGCAGGCGCGCGCCGTGCTCGTCGTCTCCGACACGGTCAAGCCCACGTCACGCGCCGCGGTCGCCGCCCTGCGTGACCTCGGGCTGCGGCCCGTCCTGCTCACGGGCGACAACGCGGCGGCCGCGCGGTCGGTGGCGGCGCAGGTCGGCATCGACGCGGGTGACGTCATCGCCGAGGTGCTGCCGCAGGACAAGGTCGACGTCGTGGCGCGCCTGCAAGCGCACGGTCGGGTGGTGGCGATGGTCGGCGACGGCGTGAACGACGCTGCTGCCCTGGCGCAGGCGGACCTCGGGCTGTCCATGGGCACTGGCACCGACGTGGCGATCGAGGCCTCCGACCTCACCCTCGTGCGAGGTGACCTCCGGGTGGCCGCGGACGCGATCCGGCTGTCCCGGCGGACGCTGGCGACCATCAAGGGCAACCTGTTCTGGGCCTTCGCCTACAACGTGGCCGCGGTGCCGCTGGCCGCGGCCGGGCTGCTCAACCCGATGCTCGCCGGCGCCGCAATGGCCGCCAGCTCGGTGTTCGTCGTCACCAACAGCCTGCGGCTGCGAGGATTCCAGCCATTGGCGGACACCGGGGACGAAGAGTGACGTGCGAGGTCTGACGGTGGACCGGCGCGACGACGCCGAGGTTCCCGACGGGCTCCGCGCGCACTGGCGCGAGTGGCTCGGCGCGGAACACGACGACCTCGTGGTGCTCGGTTTCCCGCATGACGGGACGCCGCAGCTGGTCGTGGTCGGCTCGCCCGGCCGCACCCGGCCCGGCTGGGACGGGGAGGTGCACGCGGTGACTGGCGTCGTCGACGCGGCCGGTGCTGCTGTCGTATCCGTCCCGCCGGCCCACGTCGGCTGGGCACGGGAACTGGTGGCGGCCGGGGTTGGGCTGGACGAGGTGCGGGCTGCGCTCCCCGACCGTCTCGGGCTGCCGGGCCACGTCGTCTACCGCGCCGTGTGCCGGTGGAGCGTGTCCGCGACATCGGCGGCCGAGCTGCCCGACGCCGGGTCGTGGGTCCCGGTCACCGACCCCCGGGTGCCGGACTGGCTGCGGCCCTTCGGTGGTGACGCGCTCGTCGCGTTCGACGACGACGGCAGCTACCTGGCGGGCGTCGGCCTCAAACGGCACGACCCGTTCGGCCACGAGATCGCGGTCGGCACGGACGAGCGGGCGCGGGGTCGTGGGCTGGCCCGCCGCCTCGTCGCACAGGCGTCACGGGAGCTGCTCTGTCAGGGTGTCGTGCCGACGTACCTGCACGACCGCGCTAACGCCGCCTCGGCGCGGGTCGCTGACGCCGCCGGCCTGCCCGACCGCGGCTGGGGCGCTCTCGGGATCGCCACGCTCCGCGCCTGACCCGCGGTCACCGCTGCGTGTCCGCAAGCCCCATCGCGGCGGCCTCCTCCCACAGCTCCTCGCGGACCCGGGGGTGCGCCGCCTGATCGATGAGGTGCGCGGCCTGCGACCGCTCGTCGTGGCCGAACATCTCTGCCACGCCCTGCTCGGTGACGACGGCGGTGTGCTGGAAGGACGTCACCGGCTCGTCGACCATCGCCACGATCGACGAGGCGTTCGCCTTGGGGTGCCAAGATCGCAGCGCCATCAGGGCCTGCCCGCCGGACGAGTGCAGGGCGCCGACCACGAAGTCGGTCTGACCGCCGAACCCGGAGTGGATCCGGCCGGTGACCCGCGACGCGTTCGCCTGCCCGAACAGGTCCACCTGCAGGGCGGTGTTGATGCTGGTCATCGAATGGTTGGCCGCGATCGCCCGGGGGTCGTTGGTCTGCTCGGTACGCAGCACCTGGACCCTCGGGTTTCGGTGCACCCAGGCGTGCAGGGCGTCCGAGCCGAGCATGAACGAGGCGGTCACCAGGGCCGTGTCGTCGAGCGCGCCCGCTTGGTCGAGGGTCAGCACCCCGTCGGAGAACATCTCGCTCCACACGACGAGCCCACGGCGTCCGGCAAGCCCCGGCAACGTGGCGTCGGGCACCAGCCCGATACCCAGTTGCAGCGTGGCGCCGTCACCCACACGAGCCGCGACGAGCTCGCCGATCCGTCTCGCGGCATCGTCCGGCACGGTGTGGTGCGGGGTGGCGAGCGGCTCGTCGGCCTCGATCAGGACGTCGATGTCGTCCGGTGACAGCAACCCGTCGCCGTACGTCCACGGCATGTGCCGGTTGACCTGCGCCACGACGGTCCCGCCACGCGCGCGGCAGGCGGCGACGGCCGCAGGCAGGATGTTCACCTCCGCTCCCATCGAGTGCATCCCGTCGTAGGCGGGGGACACGTTGAGGCAGACCACGTCCGGAGGGAGCGTCGTGGCGAACAGCCGAGGGACGAGGGACAGCCGTGCGGGCACATAGCGCAGCGACGGGCTGCGCCGCACGCCCGGTCCGACGAAGCACGTCTCGTGCACCACGCCTGGTCGATCGGGGACACCGGGACCGGCGTTCAGGACGAAGAGACGGTACGCCGGAAGGCTGGCGTCCACGACGGACATCAGGGTGCCCGGGAAGGCACCGTTGCCGCTCGCGACGACGCGGGGGACACCCGGCAGGGCGGAGAGGCGCGCAGCGAGCCGCTCCGGTGACGCCTCCGGCACGATGACCTCAGGCCAGAAGGTCGTCGAGTGCCCGGCGCGGGGTGACCGGCCCCGGTCGCGCGTGGCCGAGACGCAGCACCATCTGGGGATGTCCTACGACGCCGAGCTCTCCGGCCAGCCGCCGGCGAGCCCACGGGCGGTCGAGGACCTGGCCGAGGGGCGACGCCTGCACGCCGGCCATCGTCGCACGCAGAAGCATCGCCGACATGGCCTGCCCGGCGAGCAACCAGTCAGCCGCCGAGTCACCCGGCGTCCCGAGGACGGCGACCAGCGGCCGTTCGGGCGCGGGAGCCTCGGAGCCCGCAGCGGCGACGTGCGGTGCCGGAACGAACTCGCGCAGCCGGAGGC
>DASVED010000334.1:0-7214 GCA_036380775.1 Actinomycetes bacterium | reverse complement strand
GGTATGAATCCACGATCCTTCTCCAGCAAACTTGATCGTCGGGGGTGTGATGGACGGCGCTCTCACGTTGCGCTGGGGCGCGGGTCGTGTCAAGGATCTAGGGCGCCTTGGTCGACGCCGATGGTGTCCTCGTTGAGCAGGGCCGGCTGGGCGTCGTGGCCGATTGGGGCGCAGGTCGGCGCCGATGATTAACGGGGTCGGCCACCATCGCCCACCGGCCGAAGTGGCTGCGGTTCTTGTAGCCCGCGACGACGTAGGCGTCGGACGCGTCGTAAAGCCGGTCGATCCGACCGCGCGGGGCACCTGCGGAGCTACCACACTCACATGCCGCTGAGCGACCGAGCGGTAGTGCCAGGTACGCGGTAATCCCCGAGCCCCTGTGACCATGACACGGCATCATGTTCTCCGTGACTGAGCCCGCCGAGTTCGTGCCTGCTGAGTTCGACCCGCCGCGCGCCTTCACCGCCGGAGGCTTTCACCTCGAGCCTCTCGGCCCTGAGCACAACGAGCGCGATTTCGCAGCCTGGCGCTCGAGCATGGAGCACATCCGCCGCTCGCCGGGCTATCCCGATGGGAACTGGCCGCGGGAGATGAGCCTTGAGGAGAACCGCGCTGATCTGGAGCGGCATGCGCGAGACTTCGCCGATCGATCAGGCTTCACGTTCACGGTTCTCGACACGAGTGATGACGTTGTCGGCTGTGTCTACGTGTACCCGGCCCGTGACGCCATCCATGACGCCGTCGTGCAGTCATGGGTACGCGAGTCCGAGGCCTCTCACGACGACACGTTCCGACGCGCGATCGCGGACTGGCTCACGAGCGGTGCGTGGCCGTTCGAGCGGCCGCTCTATGAGCCCCTGCTGGCATGAAGAGAGGGAGTGGACGACAGCATGCCGGGAGGACGCCTCGGGGCAGTCACAGATCCCGTGACAGCCCCGAGCCGCGCACGTCGGGCGCCGAGCCCGAGCCCCCTAGGGGCAGGAGGTGACGGCAGTGCCGTCGATGCTCGCCAAGAGGGTTCCGAGATCGCTGACATGGGCGTCGTCACCGAGTAGAGCCCGCGCAACGTTCCCGAGTCCCAGCCGTGGCTCGGTCTGCGCGGAGGCGTGCTCGCCTAGGTCATGAAGAGTGGACGCCTGCTGCGCCGTGACGACGCCCCAGCAGTCCGGGTTGGCCGGAGCAGCGGCCTGCGCCGGAGCAGGTGATACCAGGAGTGCCACCGGCACGACGACCAAGGCGACGAGTGACCTACGCATGACTCACCCCCATCAACGGGTCGAGCGCGGCAGCCCTGCCCCCCGAGCGCCACACGATCCGCTCGACAATGGCTGGAGTATGTCCCCGGGTCGCCTTGGCGTCCATGCGCACTCGGTGACGAAGGGCGCACGGTGCGAGTCGGGGAGGCAGCTCGACCACCTGGATGGATACTCCTGACCCCACGCCAGCTCACAATCTCGGATCCACAGGCTCGGATTCCATCGCGAGGACCGCGAATACAGGCTCATGCACTCGCCAGAGTGGCTCATGACGCGCGGCCCTGCCGAGCGACTCGAGCCCTAGCGCGTATTCGCGCAGGGCCATCGACCGTTTGTGGCCGAGGTTGCGCTGGCGGAGCCGCTCGAGGTTGGTCGGCTCGGTGTAGTCCGGCCCGTAGATGATCCGCAGGTACTCGCGGCCGCGGACCTTCACCCCCGGCTGAGCCAGACCCTTGCGAGTCCGGGCGAGGTTGGCGTGCGGTTTGACCACCATGCCCTCACCACCGGCCGCCGTCAGCTCCTCCCACCACCGGATGCCTGCCGCGACGGACTCGTCGTCCGCGGCGTCTACGAGGAGCCGCCGCGTGGGGCGCACCAGGCCGGGATCCGCGGCGACCAGCCGGTCCGCCATGCCGAGGTGCCAGGAGTGATGCCTGGTCTCGTAGGTGGCGCCGTCGGTCGCCAACAGCTGGAAGGGCGCGATCTGGACGCCCTCGATCCCCTCGGTCGGCCAGACGTAATGCCGGTAGGCAGCGGTGAATGCCTCGGCGTTGCGAGCGCGGGCGGTGGTGCGGTCGAGCAGGTCGGTGACGTCGAGCCCCGAACGGGCCGCGGCGGTGAGCCCGGCGACGGCGGCAGACAGCGAAGATCGCGCAGCGGCGCCGACCGAGGCGTACTGGTTCCGGAGCAGGTCCTCGGCCTTGAGCGACCACGGCAGCAGCTCGGCGTCGATCAGTACGAAGGAAGCGTCCAGCTCGTCCCAGATGCCTGCTGCGGTCAGGGCGTGGCGGAGTCGATCGAGCAACAGTTCGGTGAGTGCCGGACTGAGGAAGGGGCGCCCGGTGCGGGTGTGGACCACGCCGGTCGTTCCGTCCTGGGCTCCGAACCTGGCCCGGGCCGTGGCGGCGTCGCGGCACACGAGCGCGACCGCGCGAGAGCCCATGTGCTTCTCCTCGCAGATGAGCTCGGTCACCCCCTCTGACCGGTAGCCCGAGAACGCCCCGGTGGGGTGCTCCAGCACGCCGGGAAGCGTGGAGGTGGCGCACGGGCTCATCGTGGGCGGCAGGTAGAGCAACCACCGAGGGTCGAGGGCGAACCGCGACATGACCTCAAGGGCGCCGGCGGCTGACTCCTCTCGGACCGTGACCCGACCGTGGTGCGCCGTCTCGACGACGCGTTTGCCGGAGACGTCGGTGATGTCAAGGACGTCAGGCTCTCGCGTTGTCGTGCGCCGAGCCTCGACCTCGCCGCTGGTGGGGAACGGCTTGGCGGGTTCGTACCAGACGCGTTCGGCGGGAACGGAGACGATCTCCTTCTCCGGGTAGCGCAGCGCGGTCAGCTTGCCGCCGAAAACGCACCCGGTGTCTAGACACAACGTGTTGTTGACCCACTCGGGCTCGGGTGTGGGGGTGTGCCCGTAGAGGACCATGGCGCGGCCGCGGTAGTCGTTCGCCCAGGGGTAGCGCACCGGCAGGCCGAACTCGTCGGTCTCACCAGTGGTGTCGCCGTAGAGTGCGAACGAACGGACGCGTCCGGATGCCCGCCCGTGGTAGGCCTCCTTCAGGCCCGCGTGCGCAATCACCAGGTCGCCTCCGTCGAGAACGAGGTGCGACACCAGGTCGTAGCAGAACGTCTGGACCTCGGCCCGGAACTCCGGTGTCTCGGCCTCGAGCTGGTCGAGTGTCTCGGCGAGGCCGTGACTGACCTGGACCTTGGTGCCCTTGAGCGCGCGCACCAGCTTGTTCTCGTGGTTGCCGGGGACGGCGAGGGCGTGCCCCGCGCCGACCATGCCCATCGCGAGCCGGAGCACGCCGGGGGAGTCGGGGCCGCGGTCAACCAGGTCGCCGACGAACACGATGCGGCGGCCTTCGGGGTGGCTGGCGTCGACCGGTCGCCCCTCGGCGTCGCGGACCATGACGTATCCCAGGCGACCCAGCAGGGCCTCCAGCTCGGAGCGGCATCCGTGGACGTCGCCGATGACGTCGAAGGGACCGGTCTGGTCACGGAAGTCGTTGAGCAGCTTCTCGCGCACGATCGTCGCGGTCGAGATCTGCTCCGCTCCGCGCAGCACGTGAACCTTTCGGAAGCCTTCCTTGCCCAGGCCGCGCAGGGAGCGGCGGAGCTGGTCGTGCTGGCGCCGGATGACGTGGGCACCGAAGTCACGATCGGCCCGCGAGGAGTTGCGGCTCACCGCGAGGCTCTCCGGTACGTCGAGGACGACCGCGACCGGAAGTACGTCGTGTGCTCGGGCGAGTTCCACGAGCTTGCGCCGCGCCATCGGCTGGGTGTTGGTCGCGTCGACCACCGTCAGTCGGCCAGCCGCCAGCCGCTTGCCGGCGATGTAGTGCAGCACGTCGAAGGCGTCGGCGCTGGCCGACTGGTCGTTCTCGTCGTCGGCGACCAGGCCGCGGCAGAAGTCGCTGGAGAGGATCTCGAACGCGCCGAAGTTGTCGGCCGCGAACATCGACTTGCCGGCGCCCGACACCCCGATGAGCACGACCAGGGCCAGCTCCGGGATGGCCACGACGGGCGACGAGGAGCCGTCGGGATCCGTGGTGTCGATGGTCATGATGCGGCCCTGATGAGCGTGCTCGTGAAGACAGCCATCTGCGTCGGTGGGCCGACCTCCGGGTCATCGACACCGATGGGTGACAAACGGACGTCGAATGCGTACGTCGTTGCGACCCGGTCGGCCCAGGCGGCGAACTCGGCCCGGGTCCACTCGAACCGGTGGTCTCTGTGGCGCATTGTCCCAGCGGCCAGCCCTTCGTACCGCACGTTGTGCTCGGCGTTCGGCGTTGTCACCACGACGGTGCCGGGGCGTGCGGTGCCGAACACGGACACCTCGAGCGCTCCGAGTCGAGACGGGTCCACGTGCTCGACAACCTCCATGAGCACGAGCGCGTCGTATCCCGCCAGCCGCAGGTCGCGGTACACCACCGAGGACTGGTACAGGCTGATCCGTTCTCGCTGCCGGTCGCCCATCCGGTCGAGGCGCAGTCGCTTCCTGGCGGTCTCCAGGGCGCGGTGCGACACGTCCGTGCCGACGACCTCGGTGACGGAGGCGTCTGCCGCGAGCAGCCGGAGCAGCGCCCCTTCACCGCAGCCGACGTCCACGACGCGCTTCGCGTTCGCGTTCTTGATCGCGGCTAGCACCGCCGCCCTGCGGTGCTCCACCAGCGGCACGGGCTCGGGTGTCTCGGGCGTCTCCGTCTCCTCGGGGGCCGCGTTGTCGAGTGCCTCGGGCTCGGTGTCGTCGATCTCTGCGAGCCGGCCGACGGCGCTCGTCACGAGGTCGCGCTGGTGAGCGAGGTAGCGGCGAGTGATCAGCTCACGGTCAGGGTGCGTCGACAGCCACCCGGTGCCCGCGCGGACCAGCTTGTCCACCTCGTCATTGCTCACCCAGTAGTGCTTTGCGTCGTCCAGCACGGGCAGGAGCACGTAGATGTGGTTGAGCGCGTCAGCCAGCCTCAGCACCCCGGTGAGGCGCAGGTCCACGTAGCGGGAGTCACCCCATGCCGGGACTGTCGGGTCCAACGGCACCGACTCGGCCACTACGGTCCAGCCCAACGGGGCAAACAGGCGTTCGACGACCTCGACCCCGCCGCGTGCCGGGAGGGCCGGGATGTGGATGGTCAACGGGAGCGCCTGCTCGACCAGCTCGGGGCGGGCGTCGCACCGGCCCGCCATCGCAGTGCGGAACACCTTGCCCAGCGCGACCGCGACCATCGAGGACGCCGCGTACGGACGGTCGTTGACGTAGTGAGCCAGCGAGAACGCGTCATGTCCGCCGAACCTCTTGCCGCGAACAAGCCCGACCGGGTCCACTTCGAGGAGCAGCGCAGCCGTGCACCGGGTTTCGGTGGCCTCCGGGTAGAACACGTGGGCCTTGCCAACCGACACATCGAAGGTCTGGACCTTTCCTGGGTGCTTGTGCAGCAGGAAGCCCAGATCGGTCGCCGAAGCGGCGCCCGAGGTGATGGTCACGAACATCACCTCATCCTGCCCCACGGGCCACGTCACCAGCGAGACAGTTGATGGGGCGAGGCCGCGGGTGGGACGTTCGATGCTGCGGGGGACTTCGACCGCTACTCGACAGTCAGGTCGGACTGCTTGGGGATGCGGAAGCGGAGGATGGTGGCGTCGCGCGACCGCGTGCTGCTGATCGGTTCCAAGCCCGTCCGGGCGAGGCCCGGAGACGAGAAGTGGATGCCGTCGCCGAGCAGCACCGGCAGTACGTACACCAGGACCTCGTCGACGAGCCCCCGTTGCAGGCACTGGCCGGCCACGTCGGCGCCGAGGATTTCGAGGTTCTTGCCCCCCGCGGCGTCCAGTGCCGTGGCGACCGCCGCCTCGATGTCACCGGTGAGGATCGTGACATCCGGGTTCGGCGGCTCCAGCGGCCGGTGCGTGAGAAGGAACATTGGTCCGGAGAAGGGGTAGTCGACGCTGCCCGGCTCCTCGGCCTCCATCCTCTCGCCCACTTCCCAGGTCCGCCGGCCGACGAGCATGGCGCCGGTGGCCGCCGCGATCTCCGCGAAGTCGTCCGGGGCCACGAAGTCGGCGAGAGCGCGACCACCGCCGAAGTCCATCGAATGGCCGGGACCGGCGATGAAGCCGTCAAGCGACATACACCTGTTCACGACAACCTTGCCGCTCACGTCAGCGCGTCCTGTCACGCGTCAGATCTTCACACCGGCATATGGGACGCCGTCAAGGCTGGTCGCCGCCGCTGTCGGTCGCCCGACCTACTCTGGGGAGTGCAGGCAATCGCAGGGGGCGGGAGGACACCATGACCACTCTCACCGGTCGGCCGCGGACCGCGCTCCTCGTCATCGACGTGCAGAACGGCGTCGTGGGCGAGGCGCACGAACGCGACCGGGTTGTCGCCAACATCGCTGTCCTCGTCGACAAGGCCCGGGCGGAGCAGGTGCCCGTGGTCTGGGTGGCGCACTCCGACGAAGACGGGATGCCGCGGGGGTCGCAGGCCTGGCAGTACGTCGACGAGCTGCGACGTGACGGGTCGGAGCCGCTGGTGCACAAGAGCTTCGCCGACGCGTTCGAGGACACCGACCTCGAGGCGGTGCTCGCCGGCCTCGAGGTCGGCCGGCTGGTCGTCACCGGCGCGCAGACCGACGAGTGCATCCGGTCCACCCTGCACGGGGCGATCACGCGGGGCTATGACGCGACGCTGGTGGCTGACGCGCACACCACCGAGGACCTCAGCGAGTGGGGCGCGCCGCCGCCCGCCCTGGTCATCTCGCACACCAACATGTACTGGTCCGGCCACCGGGCACCTGGCCGGACGGCCGGCACGATCGACACCGTCGACGTGGACTTCTGATCTGTCCGTGGATGGGGAGCAGGTCCTGGCTACGTCACTGTCGCTTGTCCTCGCGAAGTGACGAAGGCCAGCACGTCATGAGCAACGCGTCTGCTGGTGGCAACCTTCATGTGGCCCTGTCCGTCGTACTGGACGAGGGTGCAGTCCGGGATCAGTCGGACGGTCTCCTCGACGACGTCCGCGGGAAAGAACCGGTCGCGGTCGCCGCAGACGAGGACGACCGGCACCTCGATGCGGGGAAGCGCTGACCGCGAGTCGTACGACATCTCCGCCTCTATCTCCACCATGAGGTCCGCGGGCGGGTAGGTCTTCCCGGACAGCAGACCACGGCTGATCCAGGGGCCGACCAGGCGGCGGACCCATCTGCTGCGCTCGCCCGGCAGCACGTACTCGGC
>DASVED010000333.1:0-2655 GCA_036380775.1 Actinomycetes bacterium | reverse complement strand
CGACGACCCAGGTCTACACGCTGGTCACCGTCGACCGCCTCCGCGAGGTCTACGCCACCTCCCACCCCCGCGCCCTGTCGTGACGGCCGACTCGGGGGCGTAGGGGGGCGAGTTTTCGCAGGGTGGGCTGCGAAAACTGCACTCCTCGGGCGCTGCAGCGCCATGGGAGTGCCAGTTTCGCTGCGGCAGTGCGGCTGGTATGACGTCCGCTGGGGCTGGAGCGACTGATGGGGCCGCTGTGGCAGCTGAGATCGACTTCGGGGCGACACGCCGATCCGGCCTGAGCTGGGCTGCAGGCCGCTCCACGTAGCGTCGGGGGCGTCGCTGAATTGTCGACAAGTCACCCGGCTCCCACCGGACGCCCCTCGGAGGTCAGCATGTCCGACGCACCCGCGGCCCTGACCGACACCGCACCACACGACGCCGCACCACACGCCAGGGCACCACAGGACACCGCACCACCGGACACCGACCCGCCTCGCACCACACCGCCTAACGCCGCACCGCACAACTCCGCACCGGCGGACGGGACCACGGTGGTGGACACCCCGGTCAGCGAGCCCATGGCAGAGCAGCCCCGGCTCGGCCCCACCGGCCGCCCGCTGCCGGACCTGCCGGTCCCAGCACCACTGGAGCGACACGGTCCGGCCCGGGTGATCGCGATGTGCAACCAGAAGGGCGGAGTCGGCAAGACCACGACCACGATCAGCCTCGGAGCGTCCCTCGCGGAGTACGGGCGCAGGGTGCTCCTGGTCGACTTCGACCCCCAGGGCTCGTTGTCGGTGGGGCTCGGGTTCAACCCCAGCGCACTCCAGGGCACCGTCTACAACCTCCTCATGGAGCGCACGACGCGCCTCGAGGATGTGATCTGCAAGACCAACGTCGACGGCATGGACCTGCTGCCCTCCAACATCGACCTGTCCGCCGCCGAGGTGCAGCTGGTCACCGAGGTCGCCCGCGAGCAGGCGCTGGCCCGGGTGCTGCGCCCGGCTCTCGACGACTACGACGTCATCCTGATCGACTGCCAGCCGTCGCTCGGCCTGCTGACCATCAACGCCCTGACCGCCGCCGACGGTGTGGTCGTGCCGCTCGAGTGCGAGTACTTCGCTCTGCGCGGTGTGGCCCTGCTCACCGAGACCATCGGGAAGGTCACCGAGCGCCTCAACCCCCGCCTGCGCATCGACGGGCTGCTCGCCACGATGTACGACAGCCGCACCCTGCACGGCCGCGAGGTCCTCAAGACCCTGGTCGACGGGTGGGGTGACGCGGTGTTCCACACCGTCATCCGCCGTACCGTGAAGTTCTCCGACTCCACCGTCGCCGGCGAGCCGATCACCTCGTACGCTCCCGGCTCGGCCGGTGCCGATGCGTACCGACAGCTCGCCAGGGAGGTGCTCGTCCGGTGCCACGAAGGGTGAGCCTGCCCGGCGCGGACGAGCTGTTCCGCGCCACCCAGGACGAGGACGACCCCACCGCCGCCGGGGCGCCGAAGCCCACCGCTGTCCCCGATCCTGACCCTGACGACGACGAGAAGCGTCGCGGCAGCGGCCGGGTACGCCACGACGAGAAGATGACCGTCTACGTCACCCGCGACGAGCTGTTCGACCTCGAGCACGCCCGGCTGGCGCTGCGCCGCGACTACGGGCTGGCGGTCGACCGCGGCCGGCTGGTGCGCGAGGCGGTGGCGATCGTGTTGGCCGACGTTGCCGAGCGCGGCGACGATTCCGAGCTGGTACGTCGGCTGGGCCGGTCGTGACGGTGACGGTCGACATCGCTGCAGGCCCCTCACGGCCCGAGGCGGACGCAGGCTTCTCGGTACACCTCGACAACTTCGACGGTCCTTTCGACCTGTTGCTCAGCCTCATCGGCAAGCACGAGCTGGACATCTGCGAGATCGCGCTGTCCCAGGTGACCGACGAGTTCCTCAGCCACCTCAAGGCGCTGGGCCCGGACCTCGAGCAGACCACCGAGTTCCTCGTCGTCGCCGCCACCCTGCTCGACCTCAAGACCGCCCGGCTGCTGCCGGCGGCCGAGGTCGACGACGAGGACGACCTCGCGGTGCTGGAGGCGCGCGACCTCCTGTTCGCGCGGCTGCTGCAGTACCGCGCGTTCAAGCAGGTCGCCGGCACGTTCGGCGCCCGGCTCACCGACCAGGCCCGTCGCCATCCCCGCGCCGTCGGGGTCGACCAGCAGTTCGCCGGGCTGCTTCCCGAGGTGGTCTTCTCGCTGGGGCCCGAGCAGTTCGCGGCTCTGGCCGCTCGGGCACTCGCCCCGCGCCCTGAACCCGTGCTGTCACTCGGTCACCTGCACGCACCCACGATCAGCGTCCGCGAACAGGCCGGCACCCTCGTGCGACGGCTTCGGCGGATGCGCGCCGCGACCTTCCGTACGCTCGTCCAGGACTCGCCCGACACTCCCACCACGGTGGCCCGCTTCCTCGCCCTGCTCGAGCTCTACCGCGAGGGCACGATCGCCTTCGAGCAGATGAGCCCGCTCGGTGAGCTGTACGTACGGTGGACCGGCGACGACGAGGCTGAGATCACGGTGTCCGAGGAGTTCGACGGCCAACCCGCGACGGACCCCGCCAGCGACCAAGGAGGGCCATGACCCAGGCGACCGAGCTGTCGGCCGACCCCCTGCCCACGCTCGACCTGC
>DASVED010000332.1:0-5398 GCA_036380775.1 Actinomycetes bacterium | reverse complement strand
ACCTCGGCGCCGTCCTCGTCGACGCCGGCACCGTCGCAGCCGAGCACCATCGGCAGCCTGTCCTCGGGCAGACCCACGCCCCGCAGGCTCCAGATGTCGTGGTGGTTGAGCGACGACGCACGCAGCCGCACGGTCGCCCAGCCCTCTCGCGGCGCTGGGTCCGCGTGCTCCCCGATGTGGAGCCCGGCCAGCGGGTCGTCCGGGTCGAGCCGTACGGCGGTGGCGGCGAGCACGCGCCAGACCCTACCGACGGCTCCTAGTGCGCGTGCATCACCCCGGGGGTGCGCAGGTGCAATGCACCGACCCCCGCGAAGCCGTCGATGCGTCAGGTGACCCCCCGACACGGCAAACCCGGCGCGAGCCGGGGACGCAAAGCCACGGAACCCCTGAGGTCAGCCGGGCCGCCGAAGGAGATCTCGTGCCCATCCGCTCCGCTCTATCGCCTTCCCACCCGGTCGCCGGCAGGCTCAACCGGCTGGCGCTCGCCCTGACGACGTTGGCCCTGGTCCTCGCTGCGCTGGTGACCGGGGCCGTGACGGCGCAGCCGGCTGGAGCCACGTCGACCGAGGACGGCGTCACCTCCAGGCTCAACGGAGCCCGCACCGCGCACGGCCTGCCCGCCCTGACGACCCGGGGCGACCTGACCGAGGTGGCTCGGGCCCAGGCCGTCCGGATGGCCGCGTCATGGACGCTGTTCCACAACCCGAACCTGACCACGGACGTCACGGGCTGGCGATACGTCGGCGAGAACGTCGGCTACGGGCCGGACACCGAGACCGTGCACGCGGCGTTCATGGGTAGCCCCGGGCATCACGCCAACATCCTCGACTCCGACTACACCGAGCTCGGCGTGGGTGTCGTGGAGCGCGACGGGCGGGTGTGGGTCGCCGAAGTCTTCCGCCAGCCGCAGAGCACGACCACCACGTCGACCAGCACTCCGGCTCCCTTCCGCACGGCGCTGCGCACGGGCAGCCAGGGCGACGCGGTCCGCCGCGTCCAAGGCCGACTGGGTCTGTCGCGGTCCGGCTACTTCGGCACGAGGACCGAGACGGCGGTCCGTCGGTTCCAGCGCTCACAAGGCTGGGCGGGCAGCGGCATCGTGGGCCGCGGCACCTGGGCCCGGCTGTTCTGAGCCGGACTGCCCTGAGCCGCCGGCCGCAGGGCCGATCAGCTGGGTCGGGCGGCTCGCTCGGCGGCCCGCAGCCGGGTGACCATGACCCGAAGCATCGGCACAGCGACCTCAGGGTGCTCGTCGAGGAGCTCGGCGAACGTCCACTTGTTCAGGGCGAACGTCGTCATCCCCTCGTCGCCGGCCCGCACCTCGGCCGACCGCTGCTCACCGTCGATCAGCGACAGCTCCCCGAAGTAGTCGCCCGGCCCCAAGGTGGCGTGCTCCACGCCGTCGACGCTCGCGCTGGCCCCGCCGGAGAGCACGATGTGCATCTCGACTCCCTTGGGCGAGAACGACCGGAAGCCCCCCACGTCCTCACCCTGCGCCAGGACGACCTCTCCCGGCGAGAACGACTCGTCGCGCCCCGCGTTGGCGATGCTGCGGAGCAGCCGGTGGTTCAGGTTGTGGAACAGGTCGACCTTCGCCAGGACGGCTACCAGCTCGTCGGTGCTCATGGGGCTCCCTGCCGTGTGTCGGTGTCCCGAATCTAGGACCTGGCGGCACACAGCGACCATGCCTCCGCCCGACCCGACGGAATCCGTAGCCGGCAGACCGGCTGGAAGCCGGGCATACCCGGGCCGTCACGGTCCGGTCCGAGGAAATTCGCGATACATCTTGACTTTCGGCGAACGCGATATATCGTCTATCTCGAGGACGCGATACATCGCGTCAACCCGATCCCTGGAGGAGCCCCGATGCACACCCCCGTCACCCGCGCCGCGCCCCCGACCGGTGTCCGCCGCTGGATCTCGGTGACCCGTCGCCAGGGCGAGGACCTGCCCCACCGCCGGCCGCGCACGTCGCTCCCGCCCCTGGCCTGAGTTCAGCGGCCGGTGCGCCCAGGCCGCCTGGCCACACCGGCCCGCTCCGCCTCCGCCGCGACCGCGGCCGCGACGGCGGGGGCCACCCGCTCGTCGAACGGGCTCGGCACCACGAAGTCGTCCGCCAGGTCGTCTCCGACGACGCCTGCGATGGCCTCGGCCGCTGCGAGCTTCATGCCTTCGGTGATGTCGCTCGCGCGGACGTCCAACGCCCCGCGGAAGATGCCGGGGAAGGCGAGCACGTTGTTGATCTGGTTGGGCAGGTCGCTGCGGCCGGTCGCCACGATCCGGGCATGGCGCCTCGCCATCTCGGGATCGATCTCGGGGTCGGGGTTGGCCAAGGCGAAGACGATCGCGCCGGGGGCCATCGCGGCGACGGCCTCCTCGGGCACCACGCCGCCCGAGACGCCCACGAACACGTCGGCCCCGCGCATCGCCTCCGCCAGGCTGCCGGTCTGGCCGGTCTCATTGGTGACCGCCGCGAGGTGCCGCTTCACGGTGCTCAGGTCCCCGCGCCCGTCGTGCAGGACCCCCTTGCGGTCGGTGACCGTGATGTCGCCGATCCCCGCCTCACGCAGGATGGTCGTCACCGCCACGCCCGCCGCGCCCGCGCCGGACACGACCGCGCGCAGGTCGCCGAGCCCGCGCCCGGTCAGGCGCGCCGCGTTGCGCAAGGCGGCGAGCACGACGACGGCGGTCCCGTGCTGGTCGTCGTGGAAGACCGGGATGTCCAGCCGCTCCCGCAGCGCTCTCTCGATCTCGAAGCAGCGCGGAGCACTGATGTCCTCGAGGTTGATGCCGCCGAAGCCCGGTGCGATGCGCACGACGGCCTCGACGATGTCCTCGGCGTCCGCCGCGTCGAGGCAGATCGGCACCGCGTCGACACCCCCGAACACCTTGAACAGGACCGCCTTGCCCTCCATCACCGGAAGGGCCGCGGCCGGGCCGATGTCGCCGAGACCCAGCACGGCCGACCCGTCGGTGACCACCGCCACGACGTTCGACTTCCAGGTGAGGTCGTGGACCAGGTCCGGGTCCCGCGCGATCGCCGAGCACACGCGGGCAACGCCCGGGGTGTAGGCCAGCGACAGGTCGTCGCGGTCGCGCAGGGGAACGGTCGAGACCGTCTCCAGCTTCCCACCGACGTGGAGGCCGAAGGCCGGGTCGTTCCCGTCGTACGCCGGGCTCGACGGATCCCCCGGACCACTCTCCTGCACGGTCACCACCGGTGTCCTTCCCGAGTGACGGATTCTGGCATACCACCCGAAGCGGACCGCCGTGTGGTGTCGTCCCCCGGCGTCAGACGGCGACGAGCTCCTCGCCACCGCGACGGGCGCCGCTCCTGTCGCGGCCGGGCAGGCGGGCCGGGTCGAGGACGGTGTCCAGCGGCAGGGTCATGCACCGGATCGAGCCGCCGCCCTTGTGCAGTTCGCCGACATCCACCGTCTCGACCGAGAAGCCCCACGCCTCGATCTGCCGGGCCACCCGGACGGGAACCCCGGCCGGCATGACCACGACGTCGCCGACGACGACCGAGTTGGCGCAGAAGGTGAACGCCTCCTCCTCGTCGATGACAAGAGGCTCCGGCACGAGAGCGGCCACTGCGGACCGGCCGGCCGCGTCCCAGGCGTCGGGTGCCACGATCGCCCGCGTCTCGTCGAGCGGGCAGAAGCTGAGGTCGAGGTGGTAGAGCGCGGGGTGGACGACACCGACGGTCGCCACCCTGACGCCGAGCTCGCGGGACAGCACTGCATGGGTGGCCAGGTCGGTGCGCGGCCCCGCGGCCACCATCAGCGAGTCGCCGTAGAGGAACGCGTCGCCGGCCTCGAAGGACCCGACGCCGCTGTCCGCGACGCGGGTCGTCCGGAGCCCTGCCTCGCCGAACCACCACTCGGCTGCCTCGGCCTCGGCCCGGCGCTCGTCGTGCCGGAAGCTGGTGATGGCGACGTGGTCGCCGTCGAGGATGCCGTAGTTCATCGCGTAGACCATGTCCGGCGTCCCGGGGAGCTGGTCGATCAGCTCGACCTCGGCGCCCGCGCCGCGCAGGGTGGCGACCAGCGTGTCCCACTGGGACAGTGCGAGGTCGGGGTCGACCGGCGAGTCCACGTCCATCCACGGGTTGATCGCATAGTCGACCCGGAAGTGCTCTGGACGGCACATCAGGTAGCGACGTCCCCAGCTCAGCGGACGGATCCCGGTCATGACCACCCTCACGTACGCTCGTCGGATTGGCGGGTTGTCAGACAATTATTGTCCGACAACCGGAGTGTGAGGCCTGACCTCCGCTAGTGTCAAGCAGGTGGTCGACCTCCGCGCCATCGACCGGTCGAGCACCACCGACCGGGTGGCCGGTGCGCTGCGCGAGATGCTGTTCGCCGGCGACCTCTCCCCCGGCGAGCCGCTGCGCGAGGTCAGCCTCGCCGAGGGATTCGGCGTGGCCCGCTCCACCGTCCGCGAGGCGCTCCAGGTGCTCTCCGGGGAGGGCCTGGTGACCCGCTATCCCAACCGGGGCGTGGTGGTGACCGAGCTGTCCGAGCACGACATCGGAGAGATCTTCGAGGCTCGACTCGTGCTCGAGAGCGCCGGCGTCCGGGCGGGTGCCACCGGTGCCGACCTCACGCCGGTCGCGGCCGCGCTGGCGACGTACGCCGAGGCGGCCCAGGCGGACGACCAGGTCGTCGCCACCCACGCGCACCTGGAGTTCCACACCTCGCTGGTCGCGCTGCTGGGCAACGCCCGGCTGGTCGCCGGTGCCGACGTCCTGACCGCCGACCTGCGGCTCGCGCTGGCCTCGGTGGAACGCGCCCGGCGCAACGCGCGGTCCCAGGTCGCCGACCACCGCCGGCTGCTCACCCTGATGCGCTCGGGCGACCCGGACAGTGCGCTGGCCGAGCTGGAGCGGCACCTCCGTGCCGCCGCGGTGTCGGTCACGGAGCGGGTCGTCGGCGCCTGAGCGGCCACAGCCTCAGCACCACGGTCGCCAGCACGTCAGGCTCGGCGACCGGCCCGACCTGCCACGAGTCGACCCCCTCCGCTGGGTTGTCCCGCTCGACCCACCACCCGGCGTCGGACCGCACGCTGGCGCGCTTGACCGACAAAGGGCGGTCCCCCCAGCGGACCACCACGAGCTGCCCGGGCTGGGGCCGGCCGCCCCAACGCACCAGCAACTGGTCGCCGTCGCGCAACGTCGGCTCCATGGAGCGTCCCCGGACGAGCACGCGACCCAGCGGAAGCCGTCCCACGTGACCCTCCTCACCGGACGTTCGCACCGCGGGTAGGCGCCCCAGGGAGGGGTACCTGCCCGGAGTAGTGTCCACACGAGATCATGTGTTCGAGGAAGGGACTGATCCAGTGCTCTCGCGTCTGCTCACCCCGAAGACCGTCGTGCACGCCCACTGCGACCTGC
>DASVED010000331.1:0-8096 GCA_036380775.1 Actinomycetes bacterium | reverse complement strand
AGCCGGCCGACCCCTCCACGAGGCGCTCCGAACACCGCACCCTCGACATCCGGGGTCGCCACACGGCTCGCACGGACGGCCGCGAGCAGCGACCGTTCATGCCGTACGTGCGTCACGAGCTGAGGCAGCGTGGCCGCCAGGGAGAGCTGGTCGGCGCGCCCGGCGTAGACGCCACCGAGCAGCGGCTCCACCAGCCGGTCCAGAACCGCCCGGCCGAGCCGTGCGGCGACGTACCGGCCGACCGACACGTCGTCCCCGACCGAGGTGCGCGGCAGCCACGCGTCGAGCGGGATGCGCGCCAGCTCGCGGCTTGTGAGCAGGCCGGTGCCGGCCAGCTGGCGCAGGTCCGACGGGATCCCCATCAGCGTGCCGGGCGGCAGCGGACGCATCTCGCCGCGGGTCCACACCCGGGCGCTCGTCGTGGCCGCGTCCTCGAGCTCGATCCCCGCAGCCCGGGCCAGGTCAATCGCCTCCGGGCGGCGCAGCAGGAGGGACTCGGCACCCTCGTCCACGGGTACGCCGGCCAGGTCGCCGACCCGCAGCTTGCCGCCCACCTGCGGGCTGGCCTCCAGCACCGTCACCCGCACCCCGTCGCCGGCGTCGCGGCGCAGGAACCAGGCAGCCGCCAGCCCCGCGATCCCGCCCCCCACGACCACGACGTGCGCGGGCCGGTCGCGCGCGGTGGTCACGCCGCCCACCCTTCCAGATCGTCGTGACGGGCAGATCGTGACCCGATCGCGACCCGCGCCGGCGGAACCACCCCACCAGGAACCACGTCGCACCGGCAGACGCACGCCCGGCAGGGCCCGCCGACCGAGGAGCAGACGATGACCACGACGACCTCCCTCCCGACCCGGCTGATCTCGCTCACGGCGGCGGCGACGCTCGTGGGGCTGCTTGCCGGCTGCAGCGGCGGCTCGGACGACTCGGGGGGCACGGCCGAGACGGCGGCCAGGGACGTGTCGGGTGCCTCCTCCGCGGGGGACGCCCCGGCCGCGTCGGGCCCGGCCTCGGACCGCGGCAGCACGGGCCGGACCGACGGTGGGGGCAACGGAGACGACCGGGGCGGCACCGACCGAACCAGTGCTCGGGTCCTGCCCGTCGAGCGGGACATCGTCTACCGCGGACAGGTGACGGTGCGGGTGAAGGACGTCGCCCGGGCCGCGGAGCGGGTCGAGCGCATGACGCTCGCGATGGATGGTGTGGTCTTCGCGGAGGAGACGTCGCGGGACTCGTACCGGCGCGGCGTCGGCGAGGCGCACCTCACCCTGCGGGTGCCACCTACGCAGTTCGGCGCGACCCTCGACGAGATCGGTGCGCTGGGCCGCGAGCTGAGCCGCAGCCGCAGCGCGCAGGACGTGACGACCGAGGTGGCCGACACGGACAGCAGGGTCCGGTCCCAGGAGCGCAGTGTGGCGCGCATCCGGTCACTGCTCGCCGAGGCCGACACCATCGGAGAGGTCGTCCAGGTCGAGGCCGAGCTGGCCCGGCGCGAGTCGGACCTGGAGTCCCTGCAGGCCCAGCTGGCCCGGCTCGAGGACGTCACGGCGCTGGCGACCGTCGACGTCACGCTGGTCGCCCGGAACACGCCGGTCGTCGAGGAGCAGGAGGACGAGGAGCTCGGCTTCCTGGCCGGCCTCGACGGCGGGCTGACGGCACTGGTCGGCATCGTGCTGGTGGCGCTGACCGTGTTGGGCGCCCTGCTGCCGTTCGCCATCGCCGCCGCGATCGTCGGCGTCCCGACGTACGCGCTGCTCCGCTCCCGCCGCCGCCCGCAGACCCCTGCCCCGACCGCAAGCGCCGGCACCTGAGCGCTTCCGCGGAAACGCCCGGGCGACCCGCGCAGTGCGCGGGAATCGCGGTGCAAGGCGGCGAGCCGGCAGTTCGACAGCGTGGCGCGCCGCGTTGCGTCATGTTGCACCGCGATTCCTGCGCTTCGGCCCGAGGCAGCAGCCCCTCAGCGCGCGGACACCTGGTGGACCAGGTCGACGACGCGGGTCAGCACGTCCGGGTCGGTCTCCGGGATGACACCGTGGCCCAGGTTGAACACGTGTCCGGGGGCCGCCTGGCCGGCCGCCAGTGTCGCCCGGGTCTTGGCCTCGACGGCCGGCCACGGCGCGAAGAGGACCGCCGGGTCGAGGTTGCCCTGCACCGCCCGGCCCGGACCGATCCGGCGCACCGCCTCGTCGAGCGGCAGCCGGAAGTCGACGCCGACGACCTCGGCGCCGGCGTCGCCCATCTCGCGCAGCAGCTCGCCGGTGCCCACCCCGAAGTGGATGCGCGGCACGCCGGTCTCCCCCAGGGCCGTGAGCACAGTCGCGGAGTGCGGCGCGACCTGGGCCACGTAGTCCGCGACCGGCAGCACACCAACCCAGGAGTCGAACAGCTGGACGGCCGCCGCGCCGGCCGCGACCTGGGCGCGCAGGAACCCGGCCGTGATCTGGGCCAGCCGGCTCATCAGGGCGTCCCACAGCGCGGGGTCGCCGTACATCAGCGCCTTGGTGTGCTCGTGGTTGCGGGACGGGCCGCCCTCGACCAGATAGGAGGCGAGGGTGAATGGCGCACCGGCGAAGCCGATCAGCGGGGTCGGTCCGAGCTCGCTGACGAGCATGCCGACCGCCTCGGAGACGAAGGACACGTCGTCCGGCTCCAGGTCGCGCAGCTGGGCGAGGCCGGCCGCCGAGCGGATCGGCTGGGCGACCACCGGCCCCACGCCAGGCTTGATGTCGAGGTCCACCCCGATGGCCTTCAGCGGCACCACGATGTCGCTGAACAGGATCGCCGCGTCGACACCGTGACGCCGCACGGGCTGCAGGGTGATCTCGGTGACCAGGTCCGGGCGGCGGCAGGACTCGAGCATGCCGACGCCTTCGCGGACCCGGCGGTACTCAGGGAGCGACCGGCCGGCCTGACGCATGAACCACACGGGGGTGTGCGGCACCGGCTCCCCCCGGCAGGCGCGCAGGAACGCGCTGTCCTGCAGGGCCGGCGAGTCGAGCGCCGGGGCAGTCGTCGTCGAGTGGTGGGCGGTCACGGGACAGATGCTGTCACGAGGTCCCGCGCACGGTCGTCCCCGCGCACGGTTGAGTCCGCGTACCGGTGATCCGGGTGACTCCGTGGCCCTGGGCACGGTGATCCAGGTGACTCCGTGGCCCCCCGAGGGGCCCTGAGGCCACCTGGATCATCGGTGGAGAGGTGGTGGGGCGGTGGTGGGGCAGTGGGGGGGCGGTGGTGGGGCGGTGGAGAGGCGCTCTACGCCGCGACCGGTCAGCCGGCGGCGATGAGCGCGACCCCGCCGAGCGCTCCGGCGACCCCCAGCGTCTGGGCCGAGCCGAGCCGCTCGTGGAGCACGATCCGGGCCAGCAGGACGGTGACGACCGGGTAGAGCGAGCCGAGGACGGCCACGACACTGACCAGACCGCGGGTGCTCGCCAGCCCGAAGGCGAGGTTGGCCGCGACGTCCCCCACGCCCACGACCGCGACCAGGGCCGCGTCGCGCCGGTCGAGGACCAGCCGCTCCCGCCCCACCCGGCCGAGCGCGACCAGCAGTGCCACGAACAGGACCGACACCGACGTCATCCGCATCCCGACGAGCGTCATGAGCGTGCTGGTGCGGCTCCCCTCCGCGATGAACAGCAGCGCGAGTCCGAAGCCGACAGCCGCCACCACGGCGAGCAGCAGCGGCCGGGTACCCGCCCGCCCGCGCAGCTCCGGCCCGCTGGCGAGGACCACGCCGCCGATCGCGATGCCGATGCCCACGAGCTGGACGACGCCCGGCCGCTCGCCACGAGCCAGGCCGACGAACACGGGGACCGTGACCCCCAGCGCGGCGATCGGCGACACCACGCCCATCGTCCCGGACGCCAGCGCGGCGTAGAAGCAGACCAGGCCCACCAGGCCGGACAGCCCGGAGGCCACCGCCCAGGGCAGGTACCCGGTGGGGTCGTCGAACGAGCCGGCCACCAGGGCCACCGCCGCGATCGACAGGAGACCGGCCAGCTGGGAGGCGCCGACGACCAGCGCTGCCGCCCGGCGCCGGGACACCACGCCGCCGAGGAAGTCGGCGCTGCCCCAGAGCACGCTCGACAACAGCGCGAGGAGGACGGCCACCCGGGGCAGGGTACGGCGCGCCCGCGCGCACCTACCGGACGGCGGCCATTCCCGGACGTACGCTTCCGAGATGGGCGCCCGCAAGGAGGTGGACGGCTCGGGGACGGACGCACCCGAGCAGTTTCTGCAGGCCCTCGAGGCGCTCCGGTCGGTGACCCCGCGTGCCGAGGTCGTGCTCGAGGAGACCCCGGCGCCGCAACGGCTCGCGCCGCACGCGGTCGCGCTGTCCGCCGACGTGGTGGCCCCCGGCGATCCGGACACCGAGCTCGGCACCGGCCGGCTGGTGCTGCTGCACGACCCGGCGGGCCACGAGGCGTGGGAGGGCACCTTCCGCGTCGTGACGTACGTCCGGGCCGAGCTCGACCACGAGATGGCCTCGGACCCGCTGCTGCCCGGCGTGGGCTGGGCCTGGCTCACCGAGGCGCTGGAAGGGCACGCGGCCGCCTACACGGCCGCGAGCGGCACGGTCACCCGGGTCGCGTCGGAGAGCTTCGGCGCCATCGCCGGCGAGCCCGGCAGCGCCCAGATCGAGATCCGGGCCTCCTGGACCCCCCTCGACGCCGCCTTCGGGGCCCATCTGCTGGCGTGGTGCGACCTCCTGTGCACGACGGCCGGCCTGCCGCCGACGACTCCCGGCGTGGTCACGCTGCCGGTGCGTCGCCGCAGCGCCCGCCGCTAACCCCCTCCAGCACGCGGCCGCAGGCCCTCGACCGGCGCTACAGGTCCGGCCGAGCCCGGCCGATGGTCATCGAGACAGAGATCTCGCACCGATCTGGAGACCCCGGTGACCGCACTGGTCGAACGGCATGGGAGCGCGGCCCAGGGGCCGCAGACCCCCCGTGCACCGCGCTTCACCGCGATGGTCGTCGTGACCAGCCCGTTCGTCCGGGAGACGCTGAGCCGGACGCTGCGCTCGCTGGGGGCTGTCGACGTGGTCGAGGCGTCCAGCCTGGCCGAGGCGCGGGTTCGTGCCCCCGGGACGGCACCGCGAGACCTGTGCCTCGTCGAGGTCGGCCTGCCGGACGGATCCGGCATCGCCTTGGTCCGCGAGCTGCGCAGCCTGGGCTGGACCCGGGCCGTCGTGCTCTCCAACGCCGAGGACCCCTACACCGTCCGGGCCGCGCTCGCCGGCGGCATCCGCGCGTTCCTGATCAGCTCCGCCGCCGGCGGCCGTCCCGCGGCTGCGGGAGGACCTGCCACCGGTGGCTTCGCGTCCCGCCCCCGCGCCGGGCGCCTGACCGGCGCCGAGGGCCTCTCCGGCCGTGAGGTCGAGGTGCTCCAGCTGGTCTCCGACGGTCGGTCGAACAAGGAGATCGGCGAGGCGCTCGGCCTGTCGGCCCTGACCGTGAAGAGTCACCTGGCCCGCATCGCCCGCAAGCTCGGCACCGGCGACCGCGCCGAGATGGTCGTCGTCGCCATGCGCGCCGGCGTCGTCGTCTGACGCTCCCCCACGCATCGCAGGCGGTCCCGGTAAGGCGCGTCGTCCCCCGGGTGCGACGGCGGGGAACCTTCCCGACGTACGGTGACGGGCGTGACCGTGCCGCCCGACATCGACGATGTCGAGGAAGCCGACTCCCCAACGTGGGTCCCCCTCACCGAGCCGCGGGACGGCGTCCCCGCCCCCGTGACCCGTCCCGACGAGCTCGCGGAGGCCGTCGAGGTCCTCCGCCGGGGCTCCGGACCGGTGGCGGTCGACGCCGAGCGGGCATCGGGCTACCGCTACGGGCAGCGCGCCTACCTGGTCCAGATCCGCCGGGAGGACGTCGGCACGCTGCTCATCGACCCGCGCGCCCTTCCTGACCTGTCGACGCTGGGCATGGCGATCGCCGACGACGAGTGGGTGCTGCACGCCGCGTCCCAGGACCTCCCGTGCCTGCGCGAGCTCGGGATGTCCCCCGGCACCGTGTTCGACACCGAGCTGGCGGGCCGGCTGCTCGGGCACCCCAAGGTCGGCCTCGGGCCGATCGTCGAGGAGGTGCTCGGCCTGCGCCTGGAGAAGGGCCACTCGGCCGCCGACTGGTCGACCAGGCCGCTGCCGGAGCCCTGGCTGCGTTACGCCGCCCTCGACGTCGAGGTGCTCGTGGAGCTGCGCGACGCGCTCGCCGCCGAGCTCGACGAGCAGGGCAAGCGCGACTGGGCAGCCCAGGAGTTCGCGGCGGTCGTGGCCGCGCCCGCGCCGCCGGCCCGCGTGGACCCCTGGCGGCGTACGTCGGGTCTGCACCGGGTCCGCAAGCGCCGGCAGCTGGCGGTCGTGCGCAGCCTGTGGGAGCGCCGCGACGAGGTGGCTCAGCGCCGCGACATCGCCCCCGGCCGGGTGCTCCCGGACGCGGCGATCGTGTCGGCCGCGCTGACCCAGCCGCGCACCGACGCCGACCTGGTCGCGCTGCCCGTGTGGGGAGGCCGCTCGCTGCGGAAGCAGACCGCCACCTGGCTGCCCGCCATCGAGAGCGCCCTCGACCTCGCGGAGTCCGAGCTGCCCGAGCTCAAGACGCCGCACGAGGGTCCACCCCCGGCCAGGAGCTGGAACGACCGGGAGCCCGTCGCCGCGGCCCGGCTGGCCGCCGCGCGGACCGCGATCGCCGCGATCGCCGACGAGCACCGGCTGCCGGTCGAGAACCTGCTCGCGCCCGACACCGTGCGCCGGCTGTGCTGGGAGCCACCGGGCGGCCCCACGCCGTCCTCGGTGGAGGTGGCCGACTACCTGCGCGACCACGGTGCCCGTGACTGGCAGGTCGACCTCAGCGCCCCCGTCCTGTCCCGGGCCCTGGACCGGGCCGCCCTCCACGCCGAGGTCGACCCGCCACTGCCCCCGCCCCCGGCGTGATCGTGAAGCTGCTCGGCGGCTAGGGCGCCGGGTGGACGACCTTCTCCGGCACGTGGCTCGGGGCGGCCGGCGCGGCGAGCTTGGGGTTGCGCAGGAACAGCCAGGTCACGATGCCCACGTAGGCGACGTACGCGACGACCTGCTCGATCGAGGGCCGCGGGTCCCAGCCGAACATCGCCCCGAGGAAGCGGCCGACCTCGGTCTCGACCGTCAGCATCTTGATCGACGTGAGGTCGTACACGTTGTTCCACACGATCGGCAGGTCGCCCGCGGTCTGCAGGAACATGACGGTCCGGGCGAGCAGGCCGCCGGCGAACAGGATCAGGGCGACCCCGGTGACCTGGAAGAACTGCTTCATCGGCATCTTCTTGCCGCCGAGGACCACCGCGTAGCCCAGCCCGCAGGCCAGCGCCAGCCCGATCAGGGCACCGATCAGCACCTCGCCACCGTCCTCGGTGGTCGCCGTGGCGATCATGAACAGTGCGGCCTCGAGCCCCTCGCGGAGCACCGCGAAGAACGCGGCCGCCGTGACGGCCCACCTGATGCGTCCCGACCGCTGCATGGCCTCGTCGAGGACCTCCTGCAGCTCACCCTTGATCGCCCGCGCGTGCTTGCGCATCCAGAAGATCATCCAGGTGAGCACCGCCACCGCGAAGACGGAGATGGCGGCGAAGGCCCGCAGTCGCGCCTCGCCCTCCAGCCCGTCGATCGAGAGGTGGATGACGACGCCCGCACCCACCGACAGCGCCGCCGCCGCGACCACGCCCCACCACATCGCCGGGATCAGGTCCTGGCGGGAGACCTTGCGCAGGTAGGCGTAGAGGATCGCCACGATCAGGGCGGCCTCGAAGCCTTCGCGCAGCATGACGAAGAAGGCGGTCAGCATGTCGGTGCCACCTCGCGGGTGTCGGTGGGTCGGGTCGTCATCGGGAGCAGGTGCTTACTTGGTCGAGCCGGAGCCAGAGCCGCTGCCGGACCCCGAGCCGGAGCCGGAGCCGGAGCCTCCGGAGCCGGAGCCGTCGTCGCTGCAGGCGGCCATCGAGATCGTCAGGGCGGCTGCCTTAAGGGTGGCGGCGGCGGTACGGCGGGTGGTGCTGCGGTACATCGGTCCTGCATCTCTGGTCGGGCTAACGCGCGCTTGAGCTCAGGGGTTGGTGCGGGA
>DASVED010000330.1:0-4742 GCA_036380775.1 Actinomycetes bacterium | reverse complement strand
CCGCCGGGGTGGGCGTGTCGATGCGGACATCGAGGATGCTCGACCACCCCCGTCCCATGGCGCTGTCGGCCGTGTAGGCCACCGAGTTGTAGGTGCGCGTGATGGCGAAGCTCGACGACCCCCATCCGACGCTCAGATCCGACACGGCCGAGGTGAACTGGCCCGTGCGGACATCGACGCCGCCGTCGGAGGCCGTGGAGCCCGCCGTGCCGATCCGGTCCCACCCGGTCTGCGGCGGGGTGGGCACGATCATCACCGGTGCGGCGAAGCGGGGCTCCGGGCCGGTGCGGTCACGTATGAACGCCCACCAGTACGCGCCCTCGTTCCACTTCGGTAACGGGTTCGGTGGTGTCCACTCATCGGCTGACTGCCAACCCGAGCTCTGACAACCCGCCGTGGCCGACGGAAAGTTGAGATCCTCCACTGGACCCGGGCAGATCCGGAAGAAGTAGTCGACGACGAACCCGTAGTCGTCGGGGTCCTCGCCGATCACGTTGAGCTCGGGCCGTCTGGTGTCGACCGTGTCGCCGCTGTCGGGTGAGTTGGACACGAACTGCGGTACCTGGTTCACGACCTGTATCCCGATGCCCTGGCGGGGGTTCCAGGGATCCTCGGCGCTGAACCAGAAGTCACCCTCCTTCACCATCTCGAAGAAGACGTGGTAGGTCCCCGGTGGCAGGGCCGGCACGTTGGCGTTGAACGCGACCAGCTCGCCAGGGGAGACGTCCTCGGGCAGCGTGGTCCGGGTCTGGGCCACCGGAGTGCCAGTGCCGTTCTGACTCGGCAGGTAGACGCGCGTCCCGAGCTTGACAGTGCTCCCCGCCACCCACGTCGTGCTGCCGACGTTCTTCACCTGCATCGGCCACTGACCGGTGGTGTTGTTGGTCGCCTGCTGGCCACCGGCCCAGTCGCTGCCCGGGTTGTACTCGGCCCCCCACGGCGACCACGTCACCCGGATGAAGGCGTCGCTACCCGACCCCTCGATCGACGTGAACCGCTTGCCCGTCCCAGCATCACCGACGTACTGGCTGGGCACCCGCAGCGAGACGCCATAGTTCGGCAAGGTCAGCTTGGTCCAGCCGTCGACCAGCGACCGCACGTTCCACGCCCCCCAGGTCGACGGGCACCCGGGCCCGCCACCGTGGGCGAACGACTGGACGTCGACCGGTGTGCTCGAATACGTCGCACCCGGCCAAGTCGTCATGGTCGAGCCCGCCCACGACTGCGTCACCCGGTAGACGCCCACCGGCTTCGGCGTGCACCCACCCGCGGAGTACGAGTTGTGGGCGAACAAGGTGGCCGCACTGATGAACGAGTTGTTCGGGATGTTCATCCAGAACAACATGTACGCCGCCGTGTTCACACCGCCCTCGGGGCCCGCCCTCAGCTCCAGAGCCCCGGAACGATCGATGTTCTGCCCCGACTTCACATAGGTGTCGTCGAACGGCGTGCGCTCCACAGTGGTCGGATCGACCCGCACCGGCCACACCCGCGCCGGGTCCTCCAGCCACGCCCGATCCGGCGTGACCACCAGCACCTGCTCGCCGTCACGTTCCTCCAGCGCGTAGGCCACTGCGTCCGACCGCACACCCCCGCCCGGAGCCGAGTCGACCATGAACCCCGGCGGGATGGCCGCCACCACCTCGCCCGAGGTGTCCTTCAGGGCCACGCCGCCGGTCTCCTCCACCTCGGCGGTCAGACCCACCAGATCGAGCGAGAAGGTCAGCTCCGACGGCGCCTCGACCGAGGCCAGCACGGCCGTCTCCTTCAACCCACCAGGGATGCTCTCCAGCTCCAGGTCGACCCCGGGCAGGATCTCCTCATAGGTCGCCACCGCCCCGTCGACCTCGGGCTCGACCGCCGCCGCACCCTCGAGCCCGTAGGCCACCGACGCTGCGTCGTCGAGACCCACCACCGCCAGCTCGTCGCTCGAACCATCCTCCGCCAACGAGAGGTCCACCGGCGCCATCCCGTTCTCGATGTCACCGTCGACACCCTCCCGCAGCTCGACATCGATCTCCTCCCAACCCCCCCGGTACTCGACGTGCAACGGCGCGATCGACGACTCCGTCGTGAACGACCCATCACCGTTGGCATAGGTCTTCGACCGCTCCGTCCGCCTCGCCACCACCTCGTCCACCGCTTCCGGCTCGGCATCCTCCGGATCACTCGGCGGACCCCGCCCCGGAATCGTGATCAGCTCGGCCGACCCCTCCTGCTCCACCGGCTCCGGCAACACCGACGCACCCGGATCCGGCGGCAACGGGTTCGCTCCCTCCGGCGCCGGCGGGACCTCGTCGAACCCGCCCCCCGCACCGGTGTCCTCGCCCGCTACCTCCGCGCCCATCTCCTCCGCCGCGGCCTCGGCCGCGCCATCGTCGGCCTGGGCCGCGAGGAACGCCCCGCGCTGGACCACCGCACTCAGGGCCCCACCTGAACTCAGCGACGCCGCCACGACCGGCACCACAGCCGCCACCGGCAGAACCACAGCCACCACCACCACCACCACGAGCGCGGACGTCACCATCCGCCGGAGCCCCCGAACCATCGCACCCCTCCCCAGGTCGCATCCGCCGTCGACAACGGCAGCCCCGGGAGGTTGACAGTCCACGACTCCGCCGCCCATGGGCCAATCGGCCCATTTCGCCAGGCCTACTCAGCGGTCCGCAGTCCCCGTCAGCGCCCTCACACGAGGACGCCTTTCCGGCTCTGACCCCGTACTAAGGTCGGGTCAATTCACAACTTCTGAGTGTCGGAGGACCGAGTCCCACGCTAGGTACACGGAGTCTCCGCAGCTCAGCTGCCCTCGGACTCTGATGCGTGGGCCGCATTTGTAGTACGGACCGACCACCCTTGCCGATCGCACCGCCACACGGCGGGCTTCTCATAGGCGGTAGCAACCCACACCACATCAACCTCGGGCGGAAGAGCAACCGGATCCGGCGGCAGGAAGCCGAAGCTCATGGCGGCCGCCTCGGCGTGGCAGTCAGCGAGGATCCAGATGAGGAGGTGCCGCTCGACTACGTCATCGGCAGCCCGCAGCTTCTTCACGTTGTCGGGAGCGTTGGCGTGCTTCTCGACCACCTTCGTGATCAGGTTCGGTCCCGTGCTGCCGGCGACCGCCGCAGACCCCAGCACGATGGATCCCGGCTCGGCCTGACCTTGTCGGTAGAGCATGCGTACCCCGAGCGATCGAAGCAGCGCCGCGTGATCAGGAGCGAGCGCATCGCGGCCGTCGATCCAGACCTCACGCCCCTCGGCTTCGATCGGGACGACGACGCCGAGGATCTCCCTGCGTAGGCGGTCCAGGTCGCAGGGCTCACGAACGTTCACGACCCAGTCGTGCTTCAGCTCCGTGAAGGTCCGGTCTTGCTTCGCCTCGTAGGCGCGCTGTGCCAGGATCGCCGGCCGAGCCTCTTGGGTGACCTCGAGCGCGATCAGGTCGCCGTTCGGCAGCTCGATGTCGAAGTCGCGCGTGCTCGGCGGTGCCCCGTGCCCATCTCGACGTAGAACGCCCGACCCACCAACCTGGCTGCACACCAAGTCCGCCCCGGCCGCCTCTTCGTCCCAAGAGCGCATGCGACCCATGGCCCACATGATGCACAACTGCAACCGGGATCGCCGTGAGGCCGGCGGCGAGCGAGACTCCCCGGCCGTGGACGACGAGGAACTACGGCAACGAGCATTCCATGAGGCTGGGCACGCGGTCGTAGGTGTTCTCCTCGGGATCGAGGTGACGAGCGTGGTCGTGACCACGAACGTGGCCGAGTGCAACACCCACTTCGACTCGTACGACCCTCAGGCCTCGAGTGACGACGAAGGTCCGCTCGGTCTGGTGCTCATGAGGAACCAGGTGGCTCTGCGACTCGCTGGCGCAGCGTCGGAGCAACGCGCGTTCGACGGGCACGTCAGGTGGGCGGGGCACGACATCGCAGACGTCCACCGAGAGACGAAGTGGATGGCGGGCGAGGCCCAGGCAGGGGCGGTCCACGTCGAAGAACGCCGACGGGCGAACCTCCTTGTGGATCTGGCGTGGGCGCAGATCGAGGCCGTTGCTGATCGCCTGCTTCATGAGCACGAACTGGATGGAGACGACCTGTACGACCTCGTCGTTCCGCCAGCCATACCGGCGGCCGAAGAACCGGAGGGTCAGCAGGCGCCGCCCGAGCCAGAATCATCGGTGTGACACCAGAACGGGACCGCCGTCCAAAGGCTTCGGACCAGTTCAGCAGCGGGCGGTCGCTATGGGCAACCAAAGCAAGTCTGACCGACGCCTTCCCCATGGTGGAGTCATGCCGGGTAGTCGTGGTGGAGCATGACTACGGGAGGGTGGTCCGCACCACGAAGCTCGAGGGAGACCAGGTGTCGGAGTACGTCGACTGCTCAAACCGAGTGTGCTTCCGAGGCGGCGTAGCGGTCGGCGCGCTTCTTCGGGCTGCGGTCAGCGATCGAGGCACACACGTGGAGACCTCCTCCCTGTGTCGTGGCTACGAGGGCTCGCCCAAGGGACGCAAGAGGGTGCGCGACTGCATGCACCTCTTCACCGTCACGATCGACCTGACCTATCGATCCGACGAGCCCCGCGCCGACGAGCACGCCTAGCTCTACGACAACACCGTCGGAGACCCACCGATGTCGCGTCAGAGGGGGCGTATACCGTGCCAACCATGGCGCAGGGCGAGCATCCAGTGCGCGAGCGCCTCGTCATCACCCTCGCCATCGCTGCGTTAGGGGTCGGTGTC
>DASVED010000329.1:0-7991 GCA_036380775.1 Actinomycetes bacterium | reverse complement strand
TGACCGCCGTGATGCAAAGAGTCCTGGCGGCGGTGAACGACCCCAGTCCACTGCCTTCCTGGCCCGCGGTGTCGGTGCGGCTGTCTGCCAGCATCGGGGTCGCCTTTCGGAACGGCACGGAGACGGCCGACGAGCTGCTGCGCAACGCAGACCTGGCGATGTATGCAGCCAAGGCCGAGGGCAAGTCCCGCTACCAGCGGTACGTCCCAGCCATGCACGCCCGTTCCATGGATCGGATGGACCTCGCGAGCGAGCTGCGCCAGGCCGTCGAGGGCGATCAGCTGCGGCTGGCCTACCAGCCGATCATGCGCCTGGACGGTGACCGCTTCGCCGGCGCCGAGGCACTCGTGCGTTGGCAGCACCCGACCAAGGGCTTGCTCGGCCCGGACACGTTCATCGAGCTGGCCGAGGAGACCGGCCTCATCGTCGAGATCGGCGCCTGGGTCCTGGACCAGGCGTGCCGCGAGGTCAGCGTGTGGCAACGCGCCTATGCCGGCATTCAGCCACTGGGAGTGGCGGTGAACCTCTCGGGCCGCCAGCTCGGCCCGGATCTGGTCGCCGCCGTCGCGACAGCCCTCGAGACCTACTGCATCGATCCGGGCAGCCTGACTCTCGAGATCACGGAGGGTCTCATCAGCGGAGATGGCCCGGGAGCTCGCGAGACCTTGCGTGCCCTCAAGAAGCTGGGCGTATGGCTTGCCATCGACGACTTCGGGACAGGGCACTCCTCGCTGGGGCGGCTCAGGGACTACGACTTCGACGAGCTCAAGATCGACCGCATGTTCGTGAGCGATCTCGACACCGGCGACCCGACTCTGGTCGCCGCCCAGATCGCGCTCGCGCACGGTCTCGGCATGAGGGTCGTCGCGGAGGGCGTCGAGACGCACGCGCAGCTGGAGTACCTCAGGAGCTCCGGCTGCGACCAGGTGCAGGGTTACCTCCTGGCCCAGCCCATCCCCGCCTCGGAGGTCCGCCCGTTGCTCTCGGGTCAGGGGCGTTGGCGCGGTGCGTCGACCTCCGCGAGCAGAAGCAGACCGAAAGCGCGCGCCAGCTGACGGCGCCGGAGTCGGCGATGTCGCGGGACACCGGTGCACGATGTCCCGCGACATCACAGTGGCGGTGGCGGTGGGATTTGAACCCACGGAGGAGTTGCCCCCTCACACGCTTTCGAGGCGTGCTCCTTCGGCCGCTCGGACACGCCACCGCCGCAGAGATTACCGGAGACCGCGGTGGGTCCGGAAAAACGCCTGCAGCACCTCGGCACACTCGTCGGCGAGCACCCCACCCACGACCTCAGGCCGGTGGTTCAGCCGCCGGTCGCGGACGACGTCCCACAGCGAGCCGACCGCGCCGGCCTTGGGATCGTCGGCGCCGTAGACCAGGCGGGCCACCCGGGCCAGGACGAGCGCGCCGGCACACATCGTGCACGGCTCGAGCGTCACCACCAGGCTGCAGCCGTCGAGCCGCCACTCCCCCACGGTCCGGGCCGCCTCGCGAAGCGCCCGTACCTCGGCATGACCGGTCGGGTCCCCGTCGGCCTCGCGGACGTTGTGCCCGCGACCGATCACCTGGCCGGTCGGGTCGAGAACCACCGCGCCGACGGGGACGTCGCCGGTCGGCAGCGCGCCCGCGGCCTCGGCGAGGGCTAGCCGCATCCATCCGTCGTACGTTGTCGTGCCCGGCCGGCTCACGACCGGTCAGCGTAGGGAGTCGAGCACCTCGGCGAAGCCGGCACCCTCGGCGACCGACGCGAGCGCGTCCATCGGCGGCACCTCCTCCTCGCACATCTCCCGGAGCGTCTCTGGCGGCGTCCCGAGGTCGGTCAGCACGTCGAAGTCCCCAGCGCAGGCCCCTGAGAGGACGGTGAGCTCGTCGTCCTCGTCCACGTCGGCGTCGAGGAGCTCCGCGTAGGTGGAAGCAGCCGCCCCACCGGCGTCGGAGACGAACACGCGTGGGTCCTCCTCGCCGTCGACGCGCACGACACCCCACCAGGCATCCTCGCGCTCGATCAGGAAGAGGACGGGCTGGTCGTCCTCCGCGATGATGCGCAGCTCGTCGGCGAGCTCGCCGAGGTCCTTGACGCTGTCGACGTCCACGTCGTGCGCGCTCCAGGTGCGTCCCTTGCGGGACTCTTTGGCGATGACGGCGGTGAAGTAGGACACCGGTGTCTCCCAGGTGGCGGGATGGTCAGGTCAGGTCACGTCAGGTCATCGTCGACGAGCCGGTCGAACTGTTGCCCGAACCCGATGCGCGCCGCGATCTGGCCGAGCATCTCGTCGGGGTAGAGCTCGAGGTCGGAGCACACGGCCGCAACTTCCATCGACCCCATCCCGAGGTCGGCGAAGATCTCCAGGTCGCCCGCCGGCGCCACGTGCTCGAAGTCGTCGTCCTCGGGGGGCGGCTCGTTGACCAGGCCGAGCGCCTCGCGCGCGATCGGCCACTCGCCGACGGCTGTCACGTCAGAGACGAGCAGCCGGATGTCGTCGCCGTCGGGCCGCAGCACCAGGAAGAAGTCGTCCCCGTAGGAGCAGAGGGCGAGCATCACTCCCTCGGTCGGCTGCTGGCGGACCGCCGCGACCAGCGCGGACATGTCCTCTGCTGCCCGGTGGGGCAGCGAGCCGACCTGCCATTGGCCCTCCTCGCGGTAGGCCACCAGGGCGAAGTCGACGAGGGTGTCCTCGGGCACCGTCACCTCCCTGTCCCGGCAGGACCGGCCGTCCGGCCCTTCGCGCATCGTGGCATGGAACGGCGCCCAGCGGCAGGGGGCGGCGGCGGCCTGCGCTGGCACTAGGTTGTGGGGCCATGCGCACCCACGTCGCCGACCACCCGCTCGTGGCCCACAAGCTGACCGTCCTGCGTGACGAGCGCACCGACTCGCCCACCTTCCGCCGGTTGGCCGACGAGTTGGTCACGCTGCTGGCCTACGAGGCGACCCGCGAGGTCCGCACCGAGCCGGTCGACATCACGACGCCGGTTGCGCCGACCACGGGTGTTCGACTGGCGGCACCGAAGCCGCTGGTCGTCCCGATCCTGCGGGCCGGACTGGGCATGCTCGACGGGATGGTCCGGCTGGTCCCGACCGCCGAGGTCGGCTTCCTCGGGATGATCCGCGACGAGGAGACGCTGCAGGCCTCCACGTACGCCACCCGGCTCCCCGACGACCTCTCCGGCCGCCAGTGCTACGTCCTCGACCCCATGCTCGCGACCGGCGGCACGCTCGTCGCGGCCATCAACTTCCTGCTCGATCGCGGCGCCGACGACATCACCGCGATCTGCCTGCTGGCTGCTCCGGAGGGGCTCGCCGTGATGGAGGCCGCCTTCGGCTCGTCGCCGGTGCCGGTGCAGGTCGTGACCGCGGGGCTGGACGAGCGTCTCAACGAGCTCGGCTACATCGTGCCGGGCCTCGGGGACGCCGGCGACCGCCTGTACGGCGTCGTCTGACCCGCGGGGCCCCGGCGCGCCTCCTCAGACTAGTGCCTGGTTTGCGACAGTATGTGCCGGCTCATTGACCCACGTACGTACGTCGCAAGGAGCCGACCGTGGCCACCACCGTCAAGAAGGCGCTGCTCTGGCTGCTGCTGGCGTTCGTGGCGTACACGATCATCGCTAGCCCCGGGAAGGCGGCCGGCATGGTCCGCGAGACGTTCGACGGCGTCAGCACGGCCGGCGAGTCGCTCGGGGACTTCTTCGACGCGCTCGTGTGATGCCGTGACCGAGGCAGCCGCCCTCCGCGGGATCGAGCGCTTCCTGCTGCCGTCGGAGCGGCGGGTGCTGGCGGTCCGCCGGCACTGGTCCCGGCTGGCCGAGCCCGCGCTGACCTCGTTGGCCGGCCTGTTCCTCCTGATGTGGCTCGACCAGCGACTGCCGGTGGCGATGCCGATGGCCCGCGACGTCCTGCTCGCCGGCTGGGTGGCCCTGATGGCGCGGCTCACTTGGCGGGTGATGGAGTGGCGCGCGGACTGGTTCGTCGTGACCGACCGGCGGCTGCTGCTGCGCACCGGGATCGTCACCCGCCGGGTGGCGATGATGCCGCTGATCAAGGTGACCGACATGAGCTATTCGCGGCCACCGGTCGGTCGGGTTCTCGGGTACGGCGAGATCGTCATCGAGTCGGCCGGCCACGACCAGGCGCTGCGCCGGATCCGCCACCTGCCGCACCCGGACGCGCTCTACCTGGAGGTCTGCGACCTGCTGTTCGGCCCGAAGGCCCCGGTGCCCGGAGCGGCGCACTGGCGCCAGTGACCGGCGGGGAAGGCTAGGTGGTCACGGCGTGAACGCGTCGGTCGCTCCGCTGACGATGGCCAGCAGGAGCAGCACCACCACGAGAGCGAGCACGAAGATCGCCACGCCCGCGTTGCGCTCGCGACCGGCGTGGTCAGGCTCGGGCTGCGCGGCCTCGTCGAGCTTGCGGTGCACGGCGTCGCGTGCCTGGTGACCGGGCTGCTTGTCGTGCGACATGTCGGTCCTTCCGGACGGGAACCTGTCCTCTCAACGACTACCCGGCCCGCCAGGTCACGCACACCGTGAGCGCGGTCACAGTCCCTTCAGGGACTGCACGACCTTGGTGAGGGAGTCCTTCGCGTCGCCGAAGAGCAGCGTCGTCTTCGACTCGTAGAGCAGCTCGTTCTCGATGCCGGCAAAGCCTGGACGCATCGAGCGCTTGAGGAACACGACAGCCTTGGCCTCGTCCACGTTGAGGATCGGCATGCCGTAGATCGGGCTGCCCGGGCTGGTCTTGGCGGCCGGGTTCACGACGTCGTTGGCGCCTACCACGAGCGCCACGTCGGTCGAGGACAGCTCGGAGTTGGCCTCGTCCATCTCCTTCAGCTGCTCATAGGGCACGTTCGCCTCGGCGAGCAGCACGTTCATGTGCCCAGGCATCCGGCCCGCGACCGGGTGGATCCCGTAGGTCACCTCGACACCTTTGCCCTCGAGCACGTCGACCAGCTCGTGGATCGTGTGCTGGGCCTGCGCGACCGCCAGCCCGTAGCCGGGCACGATGACGACCTTTCGTGCGTACGCAAGGAGGATCGCCACGTCCTCGGCGGCTGTGGACCGCACCGGCCGGTCACTGATCTCCGTCGACCCCGCGGTGGAGCCGCCCTTGAACGCCCCGAACAGGATGCTGACGGTCGAGCGACCCATCGCGGAGGCCATCATCCGGGTCAGGATCGTGCCGGACGCTCCGACCAGTGTCCCCGCGACGAGCAGCAGCGTGTTGTCGAGCACGTAGCCGCTTGCCGCGACGGTGAGACCGGTGAACGCGTTGAGGAGCGAGATGACGATGGGTACGTCGGCACCGCCGACGGGCAGGACGAACAGCACCCCGACCACCAGCGCGACGAGACCCAGGAGCACGAGCAGCCACGGGAGGAGTGTCTGGTCCGTCGGGTCGGCCACCACGCCGATGGCGAGCGCCACAGCGACGGCGATGGCGCCGCCGAAGGCGACCGGCCCGCCCGGGAACAGCACCGGCCGGGTGGTCATCAGCTCCTGCAGCTTCGCGAAGGTGACGCAGGACCCCGAGAACGACACCGCTCCCACGAGCACCGTGAACGCCGCCGCTGCCGCCGCCATGCGGATCGAGTCGTTGCTCGTGCCGGGCAGGCCCTCGCCGGTCAGCTCCAGGGCGGCGACGAGGGCGGCGGCTGCCCCGCCGACACCGTTGAAGAGCGCGACAAGCTGCGGCATCTGGGTCATCGCGACCCGTCGGGCGGCGGGGACGCCGAGCGCCGTGCCGATCGCGATCGCCACCAGGATCGGCACGACGTGGTCGAGGTCCTCCGCGAGGAACACCACGACGCACGCGAGGACAGCGCCCGCCGCGCCGAGCCAGTTGCCCTGTCGAGCGGTCGCCGGTGACGACAGGCCCTTCAGCGCGAGGATGAAACAGACGGCGGCGACCAGGTAGCCGAGCCCTTCGGCGGTGGGTCCGAGGACGTTCACGTGTCGTCCCGGTTCCGGTGTCCCGGCCGGTTGCGGCCGAACATCTCCAGCATCCGGTCGGTGACGACGAAGCCGCCGACCATGTTGATGGTCGCCAGCACCACCGCGAGCAGCCCAAGTGTCACCGGCACCACACCGTTGGCGTGGCCGGTCACGATCACGGCCCCGACCAGGATCACGCCGTGGATGGCGTTGGCGCCCGACATCAGCGGCGTGTGCAGCACCGAGGACACCTTGGACACGACCTCGAAGCCGACGAACACCGCGAGCACGAAGAACGTCAGAAGCGTGACGCCGTCACTCATGTCGCGCCCCGTGACTCATCCTCGGGTCCGCTTGGCAGCACCCAGCCAAGATCCACTGTGCGCTGCAGCACCAGACACGCCGGCGAACTGGTGTGTCAACGCACAGTTGATCACTCACCGTGCTCCTCCCTGGTCACGCACGTGGTGGCCACGATCTCGTCCGCGAAGTCCGGCTCGACGTCGCCATCGGTCGTCATCAGCAGCAGGAGGTTGGCGACGTTGCGCGCGTAGAGCTGGCTGGCGTGCACCGGCATCGTGGACGGGACGTCGCGCCCGCCCCACACGAGCACACCCTGGTGCCGGACGTCCTCGCCCGGGCGGGTCAGCTCGCAGTTGCCGCCGCTCTCGGCTGCCAGGTCGACGACGACCGAGCCGGGCCGCATCTGCTCGACCATCGCGGTCGTCAGCAGCAGCGGCGCGGGCCGGCCGGGAACGGCCGCCGTCGTGATGACGGCATCGCTCGCGGCGACGTACGGCGTGAGGAGCTCCTGCTGCCGGTGCGCCCGGTCCTCCGCCATCTCGCGCGCGTATCCCCCTGAGCCCTCCAGCGAGTCCAGCCCGAGGTCGAGGAACTTCGCGCCCATCGAGCGCACCTCGTCGGCCGACGCCGGTCGCACGTCGTAGGCCTCGACCACCGCGCCCAGCCGGCGAGCCGTGGCGATGGCCTGCAGACCGGCGACGCCCGCGCCGAGCACCATCACGCGGGCCGGCGGCACCGTCCCCGCGGCCGTCATGAACAGGGGGAAGAACCGCGGCAGCCGCTCGGCGGCGACCAACGCCGCGCGGTAGCCGCCCACCAGCGCCTGCGACGACAGCGCGTCCATCGACTGCGCGCGAGAGATGCGCGGGACCTGCTCCATCGAGAAGGCCAGGACCTGGTGCTCCCGAAGAGCCGCGACCAGGTCGGGCTGCGCCCGGGCCGGCAGGAAGCCGATGGTCACCGCGCCCCGGCGCAGCAGCGCGGCCTGCTCGAGGGTCAGCGGCGACACCGTCAGGACGACGTCGCTCGTCGAGAGCACCTCGCCCTCGTGCACCTCCGCCCCTGCGGCGCGGTAGTCGTCGTCATTGGCGAAGGCGTGGCGGCCGGCGCCGGCCTCGACCACGACCTGCAGCCCGGCCGCGAGCAGCTTGGGCACGGTGTCCGGCACGAGGGCCACGCGGCGCTCCCCGTCCCGGCGCTCGGCGACGACACCGACTCTCATCCGGAGCCCCCGCAACGTCGTGAGTGCGGCGAGCGACTCCGTGGGATGGTCATCGGAGGTCAACCTAGGGGACGGCGGATGCGGAGTCGCACCAGGGGCGGGAGACTGTGCGTCGTGGCGCAGAAAGAGGTGTGCATCGTCGAGCTGTCGGCCGGCAACATCGAGGAAGTGCTCGACGTCACGCCGAGACCGGACCAGGACCGCTGGGTGCGGCCGGTCTCCTGGTACGTCGCGCGATCAGCGTACGAGCAGGTCTGGCACCCGGTGGCCGTGAGCGCGGCCGAGGGCGGCGTTCCTGAGGTCATCGGGTTCGCCGAATGGGCCTACGACCCGTCCGACCAGACCCACTGCATCGGCGGTGTCGTGCTCGACGCACGGCACCAGGGGCGGGGCTACGGTCGGGCCGCGATGGAGGCCCTGGTCGCGCACCTGCGCCGTCTACCGGACTGCGGCGTCATCGCCCTGACCGTCCACGAGGACAACGACCGGGCCCGTCGCCTCTACACGGATCTCGGTTTCACCGAGACCGGCGAGATGG
>DASVED010000328.1:0-5458 GCA_036380775.1 Actinomycetes bacterium | reverse complement strand
TCGTCGACGAGGAGCAGCGCTTCGGCGTGGAGCACAAGGAGCAGCTCAAGCACCTGCGCACCAACGTCGACGTGCTCACGATGTCCGCGACGCCCATCCCGCGGACGTTGGAGATGGCGGTCACCGGGATCCGCGAGATGTCGACCATCCTCACACCCCCGGAGGAGCGTCACCCGGTCCTGACGTTCGTCGGCCCCTACGACGAGAAGCAGATCGCCGCCGCGGTCCGCCGCGAGCTGCTCCGCGAGGGTCAGATCTTCTACATCCACAACCGGGTCGAGTCGATCGACCGGGCCGCCGCGCGGCTGCGCCACCTGGTGCCCGAGGCGCGGATCGCGGTCGCCCACGGGCAGATGGGCGAGCACCAGCTGGAGCAGGTCGTTCTCGACTTCTGGGAGAAGCGCTCCGACGTCCTCGTCTGCACCACCATCGTCGAGAGCGGGCTGGACATCTCCAACGCCAACACCCTGATCCTCGAGCGCGCCGACGTCATGGGCCTGTCCCAGCTCCATCAGCTCCGTGGCCGGGTCGGACGGAGTCGCGAGCGTGCGTACGCCTACTTCCTCTACCCACCCGAGAAGCCGCTGACCGAGACGGCCCACGACCGCCTGGCGACGATGGCGGCGCACAGCGACCTGGGTTCCGGCATGTGGATCGCGATGAAGGACCTCGAGATCCGCGGCGCAGGCAACCTGCTCGGGGGCGAGCAGTCCGGGCACATCGCCGCCGTCGGCTTCGACCTGTACGTCCGGCTCGTCGGCGAGGCCGTCGCCGACTTCAAGGGCGAGGGTGGCGAGGAGCTGAAGGACGTCAAGGTCGAGCTGCCGGTCGACGCCCACCTTCCGCACGACTACATCCCGGGGGAGCGACTCCGGCTGGAGGCCTATCGCAAGATCGCGGCCGTCGCGACGGAGGAGGACCTCGACGCCGTGCGGGCCGAGCTCGACGACCGCTACGGCGAGCCGCCCACCCCGGTCGACAACCTGTTCGAGGTCGCGCGGTTCCGGATGCTGTCCCGCCGCGCCGGCCTGTCCGAGGTCGCCGTTGCCGGCAAGAGCGTCCGGTTCGCGCCGGTCGAGCTGCGGGAGAGTCAGCAGCTGCGCCTGCAGCGGCTCTACCCGGGATCGCTGGTCAAGGCCGCGGTCCGGTCGGGGTCCCCGCTGGATCGGGAGCGAAGCGAGCGATCTGGTGGGGTGGCTACGATCCTGGTGCCGAGGCCGTCGACCGCCCGGGTCGGTGGCCGCCCGCTGACCGACGTCGAGCTGTTGGCCTGGTGCCGGAACCTCGTGGCGGCGGTGCTGCTCGACGTGCCGGACGCGACGACGAAGGACGACCGATCGACATGACGTTGACCAGACCATCGCGCAGCACGCGCCGGCGGCCGGCCCGCAGCCGGGCAGCCCTCGTCGTGGTCGCCGGGTTCGTGACTGCCCTGGCGCTGAGCGGCTGCTCGCAGCAAAAGCTCGGGGCTGCCGTCGTCATGGACGGGCGGGCGGTCATCACCGTCGACGAGCTGCAGCAGTCCGCGCAGGACCACCTGGCCGTCGTGCCCGAGACGGACCCCGGCGACGCGCAGCTAGCGATCCTGCAGCGCAGGATCGTCTCCGAGCTGATCGACCAGGTCGCGCGGGACAACGGCGTGCGGGTCCGGGACGCCCGGGTCGCTGCCGAGCGCGACGACCTGCTCACCAGTGTCAAGGGCCGCCGGGAACTGGTGCGGCGGCTGGCCGCCAGCGACCAGCCCATCGTGCTGGCGCCCGAGGACATCGACCGCTGGGTCAAGGACCGGCTGCTCTTCAACGCGGTGGCCACCAGGTTCGCGGGTGTGCCGCTGACGAGCAGCGATCCGGCGGCCCAGGAGGCGGTGGTGCGTGTCCAGACCGAGCTGCAGCAGGCGAGCGCCGACATGGACATCGAGGTGAACCCGCGCTACGGGTCCTGGGACCCGCGGTCCGGCATCACCCCGCTGGTGAGCGGCGGGCTGTCCAAGACCGAGGCCGAGCTGCGCTCCGGCGGCTCGTGAGCCGGCGGCCGTGACCGGCCGGCTGGTCCTGCTGTCGACCTCCCCGCGGGTCGCACCGGGCCTGCTGACCAGCCAGGCGTGGTCGCAGCTGCGGGCGGCGGACTCCGTCCGGTCCGCCGCCGGCCACCCCCTGCTGCCCTACCTGGACGCCGAGGGTCTCGACGTACGCGAGGAAGCGACCGCCGACGCGCGCGCCCTGGCGAGCCGGCTGGTCGCGGCCACCGAGTCCGGCCCCGTCGTGTGGCTGGTGGGCCTGGACGGGGACCCGGCACTCGGGCGCGCGCTCGGCGAGCTGGCCGAGGCGGGCGGCGCGCCGGAGCTGGAGATGCTGCCCGGGTCCTACGACCTGCCCGGCTCCCGGCTGCTCGACCTGGTGGCCACGATGGACCGCCTGCGGTCGCCGGGCGGCTGCCCGTGGGACGCCGAGCAGACGCACGAGTCGCTCACGACGTACCTCCTGGAGGAGACGTACGAGACGCTCGAGGCGATCGAGACGGGTGACCTCCACCACCTGCGCGAGGAGCTCGGCGACCTGCTGCTGCAGGTGGTGTTCCACGCCCGCATCGCGCAGGAGCACGCGGAGCAGCCGTGGTCGGTCGACGACGTCGCGGGCGACATCGTGGACAAGCTGGTGCGACGGCACCCGCACGTGTTCGGCCTGCAGGACGGCGTGACCACGGCCGCTGACGTCGAGGCCACCTGGCACAGCCGGAAGGCCGCGGAGAAGGGCCGGGAGTCCGCCGTCGAGGGGGTGCCGATGGCGCTGCCCGCGCTGTCACTGGCCGCCAAGCTGATGCATCGGGCGGCGTCGCACGGCGTCCCGGACGTGGCGCCCGCCGACGACGACGGGGTCGGATCCCGGCTGATGGCCCTGGTGGCCGAGGCGCAGGCCTCCGGGCTCGACGCCGAGGCGGAGCTGCGGGCGGCGGCCCGGCGGTACGCCGAGAGGGTTCGCTCGAGCGAGGGCTCTGGCGCAGACGGCTGACCGGTTCCTGCCCCGGACGTACAGTGACAATCCGGGAGCCGTCCCGGCTAACGGGGGGATGTCAGGGTCGGAGGTGCCGATGCAACCTGTCGGGCTGATCGCTGCGAGGACCTACGCCGTGCTGACGGCCACGGACGGTACCTCGTCGACCAGCTCGCCGGGCTTGTGGGTGCTGTTCCTAGCCATCGGGCTCGGCACCGCGGGCGTGCTCCTCGTCCTCGGTGTCCTACAGGCGACATCCGCGCTGGGCCAGGCCCGGAGGCGTCGACGAGGCGAAGTGCCGACAGCGGCGGCGGCCCCGGCGGCAGTGTCCCACCTGCCTCCGGTCCCTCCGCGCGTCCCGGTCCGGGCCGCCCGTCCTGCAGTGACAGCGTCGGCAGCGAGGCTTCTCGCCGCTCCATCGTCGTCAGCGCCGCAGCCGGGGCGCGCGGCGGCGGCTGCTCCTTCGCTGCCGGCGGACCTCCCACCAGAGGCTGCTCCCACGGTGCCGGCGGGGCCCCCGGCAGCGGCTGCCCCGACGCCCCCGGCGCCTCCCTCGACGTTTCCGGCGGATCCGACGACGGAGGCAGCAACACCAATGGGCGCGAGCGATGACGAGACCGTCCCCGCCGTACGTCGATTGCGAGTGCCTGTGGCCCGCGTGACCCTGCCGCACCTGACCCTGCCGCACCTCACCGTGCCACGGCTTCGAACGCCTTCCCTTGCGAGCTCCCGGCCGACCGTCGCGACGCTGCAGACGACCGCCCGGAAGCTGAGCCGCCCGGTCGTCGCCTCAGCCGCCTCGCTGCCACACGATCTCGGCCTCCCCGCCGCCCGGGCGGCCTCGGCAGCTCGCGGGCTCGTTCGTTCGGTCGCGTCTGTGCGGGTGCCCGCACATGACGGCGCGTGGACCGACGTGGACCGAGTGAAAATGGCAGCCATCGCGCTGCTGCCGGCTCTGCTCGTGGCTCGAACTGCGATTGATCCACAGTGGTGGCTGGGTGGGACGACGACCTGGACCGGGTTGGCAGCAGCGGCGGTGCTCGCGGTGGTCGGCGTGCGATGGCTGTCACGCGCGACTCGCCGACCGTGGGCTCTCCGCCAGAGCACCCGCGAGCAGCTGCTTGCGTCCGAACAACAGCAGGCCGGTCGAGCGGAATCTGCTCGGCGTCTCTTGTCAGGCCTCGCAACGAGGCAGGACGCCGACCGGCTCTGGAAGGACTTCACCGAAGCGACAGGACTGTACGTCCCGCCCCAGATGCGCCCCTTGATCAGTGATCGGATGGAACCGGACGCGTTGGTCCGCTACTTGACGGCCCGTTCCGGAGCACGGGTCGGCGAGCGGCCGCTATGGGTGGTGGCCGGAGTGCCATGGCTGTCCTGCCTGGTGCCCGCGGCGCTGCTGGTCGTCTTGGTCTGACAGCCGAGCGTTAGGGTCGCGGCCGTGAACGACAACTCACGCGGGCCCTTCACGACGCTGGCCGGACAGATCCTCGACGAGCTGCTCGAGCGGCACCCGGAGTCGGCGACCACTCTCGGCGACCACCGGTTCGACGACCGCCTCAGCGATCGCAGCGATGCCGCACTGGACGACGAGGCCCGCTGGGTCGGGACGCGTCTCGCCGACCTGCGTGGGCTCCCGCAGGCGGACCTGGACACCCCGTCGCGGGTGGACGCCCACATCCTCACGAACGCCCTTGAGCTGCGTCGCTTCGAGCTGGAGGAGCTGCGCGAGCACGAGTGGAACCCGCTGGTCGCCAACCCCGGGACGGCGGTGTACACGCTGCTGGCGCGCGACTTCGCCCCGCTGGGTGAGCGGCTGCGGTCGGTTGCCGGCCGGCTCGCCCATGTGCCCGAGGCGTTGGACACCGCGCGCCGGTCCCTCGACGGCATGCCCCATGTCCACGTCGAGACGGCGATCGGGCAGTTCACCGGCACGCGCACCCTGCTCGCGACCGAGCTGGAGCGGGCGCTCGGTGCCGAACCGGCCCTGCGCGACGAGGTGGAGCCGGTCAGGACGCGGGCGATCGAGGCCATCGAGGCGCACGTCGAGTGGCTGCGCTCGGTGCTCGAGGCGTCCGATCGCGACCCTCGTCTCGGCGAGGAGACCTACGCCCGCAAGCTGGCGCTCACCCTCGACGCCGCGAGCGACGCGGACGCCGTGCTCGCACGGGCGGAGAGCGATCTGGAGCACGTCGAGGAGCTGATCGCCGAGACGGCGGCCCGTCTCGACGGCGGCGCCGGCGAGGGACGGGTGCGCCGGGTGCTCGACCGTCTGGCCACGGACGGGGCCGTGGACGACGACACCATCGTCGGGCTGTGCGAGCAGGCGTTGACGGACACGACCGAGTTCGTCCGGTCGAACGACCTGGTCACCGTCCACGACGACCCGGTCGAGATCATCGTGATGCCGGAGATTCACCGGGGTGTGGCGGTCGCGTACTGCGACCCGCCCGGACCGCTCGAGACGG
>DASVED010000327.1:0-9615 GCA_036380775.1 Actinomycetes bacterium | reverse complement strand
GTCGGCGACGGCCGCCACGAAGGCGTCGAGGAACAGCCGGTGCACGTGCGCAGTCGCCGCCCTGAGCATGTGCTCCTGCGCCCGGTTGACCGCCTCGAAGGCATCAACGGCATCGTCGTCGCGACCCGCGCGGCGCAACCGGCGGGCCAGGCCGGCGACCACGTGCTCCTCCCGCCAGCTGAACAACGACACCTGCCAGTCGCGGTCGAGCGGCGTCGCCACGTCGTCCCTCCCGGGCGCGACACCGGCCAGGCGGTCGACGATGCCGCGCGCGGACGTCCTCTCCAGCACCGTCTCGACGACCTGGTCGGCGAGGAAGCGCACCATCCCGCGGGTGTCCAGCTCGCCGAAGTGGTCGCGGTAGCTGGTGAGCATCGACTTGGCGACCAGCTGCAGCAGCACCGTGTTGTCGCCCTCGAACGTCGTGAACACGTCGCTGTCGGCCTTGAGCTGGGTCAGCCGGTTGGCCGACAGGAAGCCCGCTCCCCCGCACGCCTCCCGGCAGGTCTGGATCGTCGACGTCGCGTGCCAGGTGCTCACGGCCTTCAACCCGGCGGCGCGTGACTCCAGCTCCCGCTGGCGGGCGTCGTCATCGGTGCCACCGGTCTGCACGTCGTGCAGGTCGCAGGTCAGCTCGGCCTGGGCGAAGTGCAGGGCGTACGTCGTCGCCAGCCGCGGAAGCAGCTTGCGCTGGTGGGCGAGGTAGTCGAGCACGGTGACCTCGTCGGAGCTCCCTGGCGGCGCGAACTGGGTGCGCGTCCCCGCGTACGTCACGGCGATCGCCAGCGCCGCCTTCGCCGAGCCAGCTGCCGCTCCCCCGACGCTGACCCTCCCGCGCACCAGCGCACCGAGCATGGTGAAGAACCGGGCGGACCCGCTCTCGATCGGGCTGGAGTACGTGCCGTCCGGCGCCACCGACCCGTAGCGGTCGAGCAGCGCCTCCCGCGGCACCCGCACCGAGTCGAACCAGATCCGCCCGTTGTCGACGCCGTTGAGGCCGCCCTTGTGGCCGCAGTCCTCGATGCGTACGCCGGGACAGAGCCGTCCGGACTCGTCGCGCAGCGGGACGACAACGGCATGGACGCCGTGCTGCTCCCCGTGCGTCACGAGCTGGGCGAAGACGACCGCCACCCGGCCGTCCCGGGCCGCGTTGCCGATGTAGTCCTTCCGGGCCTCGTCGTCGGGCGTGTGGACGACGAACTCCTGGGTCGCCGCGTCGTAGGTCGCGGTCGTGCGCAGGGACTGCACGTCCGACCCGTGGCCGGTCTCGGTCATCGCGAAGCAGCCGGGCAGCTCGAGGCTCATCATCGGTGCGAGGTAGCGACGGTGATGCCGCTCCGTGCCGAGCGCCTGCAACGCGCCGCCGAACAGGCCCCACTGCACCCCGGCCTTGACCATCAGGTTGAGGTCGACCAGTCCGAGCATCTCGAAGAACGTCAGCGAGCCGCCGATGTCGTCCTGTCCGCCGTACGCCGTCTCGAACCCGCGTGACGGCAACCCACCGGCGGCCAGCGCCCTGGCCCGTTCCAGGACGACGGCCCGGTGGGAGTCGCGGTCGAGGTCACCCACGGGCAGGCTCCACTCCGGCGGCACCCGCCGGCGTACCTCCTCCCGCACGTCCGCCCAGCGGCCGTCGACGAGCCGGCGCAGCTCCTCTGATTCCATGGGAAGTGGTCTACCCCTCCGGGTGCACGGTCAGGCGTGCAGGTTGTCGCCGGCGTCGCGCAGCACGCCGCGCAGACCGGCGCGGTTCGACGCGCCGGTCCTGGCGAGCAGACGGGCGACGTGGTGGTCCACCGTGCGCGGCGAGAGGACGAGCCGCTGGGCCACCTCGGCGTTGGTGAGGCCGTCGGCGACGAGCACCAGAACGTCCATCTCGCGCGAGGTCACGCCGAGCGAGCGCAGCGCCGGCGGCACCGCCGCAGACCCGCGGCCGCGACGCACGGACACGCCGGCCCGGCGCAGCAGGTCGCGACAGGTCCGGGCCAGCGCGTCGTCCCCGCCCGCCTCGAAGCCGGAGAGGTCGGCCCGCAGCCCGCTGACCGGGTCGCCCCATCCGTCGGCCACGGCCGCCTCGAGCACGAGTAGCCGCAGCAGCCGTCGCCACCACGGCTGCGTGGCGGTGAGCGCGTCGCCCTCGGCGAGCAGAGCGACGGCCTGCACCTCGTCCCCGGCGCGTCCGCGTTCGACCGCCTCGGCGTACGCGAGGGCGGCCCGGTTCCCGCTCCGCACGGCCGCCGGTGACGCCACCAGCACTGCCCGGGCCTCCGCCGCGCGGTCGTCGAGGACCGCGCGGAGCAGGCACCACAGGCCCCAGGTGGCGACGGGTGCGCCGGCCCGGGTGCGCGCCATCAGGCCGATGCCCTCGTCCAGGACGTCGCAGGCGGACCGGAGGTCATGGGCCAGAAGGGGCCGCGCGGACAGGACGCAGCGGCGCATCCCGTCCAGCTCGGTCTCGCCCCCTTCGGGAGGAAGGCTCCCGAGCAGCTCCCTGGCGGCGGGCTCGTCGCCGCTCCACGCGAAGGCGTTGGCGTGCAGCACGGTCGCCACCATGTGCAGCTGCTCCATGCCCAGCCGGCCGGCCAGGTCGGCCGCCGCGGCGGCCGTCTCGGCCGACGCTCGCGGCCCCTCGACCGCCAACCTGGCCTCGCCCATGATGACGTCGATCGAGGCGACCGTCCCCAGCATCCCCGCTCCGGCGGCCGCCCGACGTGCCTCGGCCAATGCCGGCGACACCGCGCGGACGGCCAGCTCGAGGGTTCCCAACGAGTGCAGCGCCCTGACCTGGTCCGCGACCAGCCCGGCCGCCGCGGCCACCTGGGCGCCGCGGCGGAACCAGCCGGCGGCCGCCGTGACGTCGGAGGCCCTCGCGCACCGACCCGCCACCTCGCAGGCCTCACAGACCGGGCCGGGCGGGGCGTCCTCGTCGGTGGCCACCGCCTCGGCCAGCCGGGCGGCCCGGTCCAAGCGACCCGCCCCGAAGTGCGCGTCGGCCGCGAGCGCGTCCGCCTCCGCGGTCCCTGCCGCGCCGGAGCGGTCCACGAGGGCGAGCGCCTCGTCCCACCGCGCGGCCTCCACCGCTGACCGGGCAAGCGCCAGGCACAGCGCGGTGTGCGTGGTCCCCGAGGTCGCCGCGAGGGCGTCGCCCCCGAGCGCCAGCGCCTCGGCGGCCCGGCCGGCCGCGGTCAGCGCGCGGACGCGGTCCGCCGCCACCGCGCCCGGGTCGCCGAGCGCGGCCGCCCGGCCGAGAAGCCCGATCGCGTCGGCGAGATCGCCACCGGCGACAGCGGCTCTGCCCAGCCGGGCGAGCAGCGCCGCGGCGCGGTCCGGGCGCCCGCCCTGCTCCCAGAGCTCGGCGGCCCGGCGGCCGCGCGTGGCGTCGCCCGGCCGGTCGATGCCACCTGCGGCCGCCCCGGCGGAGGTGTCCAGCACCTCCGCCGCCTGCGCCGCCAGTGCCTCCTGCTCGGGAGGCAGCAGGCCGGCGAGCATCGCGTCGCGCATGAGCGCGTGCCGCCACCGCAGCGTCCCGCCGTCGCGCGCCAGCAGCCCCACCTCCACGCCGGAGCGCAGGGCGACCGGGCCGGCCTCCTCGGGAACACCGGCGACGCCGGTCAGCAGCCGCCAGTCCTGGGCGTCCCCGACGACGGCGGCCGCCCGCAGCACCGCGCGGTCCTGGGCCGGCAGGCGGGCCAGCCGGTCGGCGACCAGGTCCACCAGACCGCGGGGCGGTCCGACCGACAGCCCGCCGGTCAGCACCCAGACGCCGTCCCCGTGGCGCAGCCGCCCGGCGTGCAGCAGGCCCGTCAGCAGCTCCTCCACGAGCAGGGGCAGACCCTCGGCCTGGGCGACGACGGCGTCGAGCACCTCGGCGGGGAGCGGGTCCGCCCCGACGCAGTCGGCGGCGAGCTCCCGGGCGGCCGGGTCGGGCAGCCGGTCGAGCACCAGCCGGTCGGCACCCGTTCTGCGCAGCGATGCCCGGACGGCCTCCGGCGCCTCGTCGGACCGGGCGGTGAGGACCAGCAGGACCGCGAGCCGGTCCAGCGCACCCGCGACGTGCTCGACGACGGCGAGCGTCTCGGGGTCGGCCCAGTGCAGGTCCTCCAGGACGACGACGGTGCCGGAGGTCCCCGGGGCGGGCCGGCCGAGGAGCTCCAGCAGACCCTCGGCCAGGACGGCCGGACCCGCGGCGACCGGTGCCGGGGCGGCAGGCTCGAGCCACCCGGGCACCAGCCGGGACAGCGCCGGGCGGAACGGCTGGAGGGCCTCGGTGGAGGGGAACGGCCGCCCGCGCCATCGATCGAGGACGGCCGAGGACAGGGGCCGTAGCGGCGCCGCTCCGTCGGCCGCGGCCCCGGTCAGCACCGCGAGACCCAGGTCCCGGGCCCGATCGGCCACCTCGGTCGCGACCCGGGTCTTCCCGACCCCGGCCTCGCCGGTGACGAGCAGGGCGGAACCTCGGCCGCCCGCGACGGCGGCCAGCGCGCGGCCGGCGGACCCGAGCTCGTCGTCGCGGCCGACCAGCGCCCGGGCTCGCACGGGATCAGGCACCGGAGCTCAGAGGTCCTTGGCGAACGACCGCGACAGCGGGGCGCCCTTGTAGTGCCCGAACCCCTCGATGGGCCGGTAGCCGGCGCTGGCGTACAGCGCGATGGCTTCCGGCTGGGCCGCACCGGTCTCCAGCACGACCCGGGTGTGCCCGCGGTCCCTGGCCCAGTCCTCGAGCGCGGCCAGCATGCGGCGGGCGTGACCGCGACGACGGTGCTCGACGCGCACGAACATCCGCTTGATCTCGACGACGCCGTCGAGATGGCGGCGCATGCCGGCGCAGCCGATCGCTGTCCCCGCGAGCAGCGCCACCAGGAAGGTCCCGTCCGGTGCGGCGAACTGCGCAGGGTCGACCGGGGTGTCGTCCGGGCCGCCGTACCGGCGTACGTACTCCTGCTGGACCTCGTCGATGAGGGACATCGCCAGGTCGGAGTCGAACGCGGCCGCCTGCAGGACGATCTCACCGTCGGTGGGGAGGGCTTGTCGTACGAGGGCGGCGAGCTCGTCCTGCACCGCGCGGGTGAGCTCGGTGGGGTCCGGTACCAGGGTGTGGTCGGCGGCGACCCCGACCGTGACATCGCCGGCGTAGCTCAGGATGCTGACCCCGAGGCCGACCGAGCCGGCCTGCGGCACCCAGAAGACCAGCCTGGTGAGGCGGGCGCCGGCCAGGTACACCGGCTCGCGTGGGCCCGGCACGTTGGTCACGATGGCCGTCGACTTGGCCCCGAGGATGCGCACCGCGAGGCGGTGACCCCAGGACGGGAGCGCGCCGACGATGGCGAGGATCGCGAACGTGGAGGCGGCCTGCGCTCCGGCCTTGACCCGGCTCATCCGCTGGTGCACCGCGTGCACCCGGGCGACCGGGTCGGGCTCGGCGACCGGCAGCTTGATGAACACGATGCCGAACCGGTTGCCCAACGTCGTCGGGACCGGCTCGTCCCGCGGGCGCAGGTCCACCGGCACGAAGATGCGCAGGTCGTGGGCCCGGTCGCCGTGGTCGACGAGGTGGCGGCGCAGGGCGCCGGCGGTAACACCGAGCAGCACGTCGTTGACCGTCGCGTCCAGCGCGGCAGCGACCCGCTTGACCAGGCCGAGGTCGATCGGCTCGCTCCACGCCGCGACCTTGCGGGGGCCCAGGCGGCCGCTCAGCCGGGTGCGCGGGTCCCGGGTGGCGAAGACCAGCCCCAGCCCGGTGCTGACGACCCGCCAGGCGAAGCGCAGCGAGGTCGCGACCTGGCGCAGGCTGCGCGGGATCACGTCGACGCCAGTGACCGCCGCGACGTCACGGGTCCCCTCCGTCACCCTGCGGCGCAAGCCGGGCCGCCGGGGATCACGCAGGTCGTGCCCGACCACGTCCTGGGTCGTCTCCGGCGCGACGTCGGGCTCGTCGTCGGTGAGAGAGAGCAGGACGCTGGCGAGGGCGATGCCGTCCGCGATGCAGTGGTGCAGGCGGGCGACCAACGCGGATGTCGGCGGTGCCCCGGCCGGGCCCGGGACATCGACGAGGTGGAACTGCCACGGCGACCACCGCATGTCCAGCGGCCGGCCGAGCAGGTCGCTGACCAGCGCGGCCAGTGCCGCGTCGTCGGCGCACGGGCCGGCGTCGACGACATGCCGTCGCAGGTCGAAGTCGGGGTCGTCGGTCCAGACCGGCTGCTCGAACGGGCTGCGGGTCGGCAGCGGGCGCATCGAGAACTTGGGGTAGCGGGCGAGGAGCCGGTGCCAGAGGACTTTCTCCAGCCGTTCGCGGTCCACCGTCTCGTCGAGGTGGAGGACGGCGGTGACCATCATCAGGTTGTCGGGCGAGTCCATGCCCAGCCAGGCTGCGTCGACGTTGGACATCCGCACCGGCGCCGTCACGGGGCTCCCGCCCGGCGGACGCTGCGCCGTTCCGCGGCCCGCGCCCGGGCGCGCCGGAACCTCCGGGCGAAGGGGCGTGCGAGGTCGGCGGCGCCGACGAGCCCGGCCTGGTTGCCCAGGGCGGCCGGCACGATCTCGGCCTCGGGTCGGAACCGGCGACCGGTCAGGCTGCGCTGGAAGGTCTCCCGTGCCGGCCCGAGCATCAGGTCCCCCGCCTCCGAGAGACCGCCGCCGATGACGAACATGCCGGGGTCCAGGGCAGCGGCGAGGTTCGCGATGCCGACCCCGAGCCAGCGGCCGACCTCCTCGACGAGCTCGATCGCCGCCGGGTCACCGGCGCTGGCGGCAGCCGTGACCAGCGGCCCGGTGATGTTGGCGACGTCGCCTCCGGCGCTCTCGAGCAGCCCGTGGGCGACCGGTGACCCCGAGGCGGCCAGCTCGCGGGCCTCGCGGACCAAGGCGTTGCCGGAGGCGTACTGCTCCCAGCAGCCCCGGTTGCCGCACTCGCAGCGCCGGCCTTGCGGCACGACCTGCATGTGGCCGAACTCGCCCGCGACGCCGAACCGACCGCGCTGGAGAGAGCCGTTGACCAGGATGGCACCGCCGATGCCGGTGCCGAGGTTCACGCACACCGCATGCGTCTCGCCACGGGCCGCCCCGAACCGCCACTCGCCCCACAGTGCTGCGTTGGCGTCGTTCTCCACCACCACGGGCAGCCGGAGCCGGCTGCTGATCGCCTCGCGGAGCGGCTCGTTGCGCCACGACAGATGCGGCGAGAACAGCACGTGCGAGCGAGTCGCGTCGACGAACCCTGCGGCTCCGATCCCGACGGCGTGGATCTCGTGGCGCTGCGCCAGGTCGAGCACCGCATCGACGATCGTGTCTTCGACCACGTCGGGCGTGGTGCTCCGGTGCGGGGTGTCGCGACGGACGTGGTCGATGACCGTGCCGGCCCGGTCCACGACACCGGCGGCCACCTTCGTGCCCCCGATGTCGACCCCGACCGCGAGCAGCGCCGCGGTGAGTGGGCTGACCCGTAACGGACGCGCCGACTCGTCCCGGGACGACCGTCCCAGCAGCGACGGCCGTCGTTCGGTCACGCGCGAACTCTAGCCGGGCGGGGTCCTTGCCCCCGGTTCGAAGCCGGGCACGGGAATAGCCGCACCCCGTGCCCTCCTTGCCCTTCGTCATGGGTCGTCCCACCGCACGCCGGCATGCACCCGTCGAGGTGCACCCGCGCCAGGTCATGTTCGTCCTGGTCGCCGCGTGCGTCTCCTTCGCCCTCGCGCAGACCGTCGTCGTCCCGGCGATCCCGGCGATCGCCGAGGAGGTCGGGACGTCGACTTCCGCCGCCTCCTGGCTGCTCACCGGCTTCCTGCTCTCAGCGTCCGTCTCGACCCCGATCGTCGGCAAGCTCGGCGACGTGTACGGCAAGGGCCGGGTGCTCTCCGCGGTGCTCGTCCTGTTCTCGGTGGGTGGCGTGCTGAACGCCTTCGCCGACTCGATCGGGGTGCTTGTAGCCGGCCGCGTCCTGCAGGGTGTCGCCGGCGGCGTCTTCCCGCTGGCCTTCGGCATCGTGCGCGACACGTTCCCCAAGGACCGGGTGCCGGGGGCACTCGGCGTCGTCAGCGCCGTCTTCGGCATCGGGGGCGCCATCGGCCTCCCCCTGTCGGGAGTCATCCTCGACCACGGCCACGTGTCCTTGATCTTCTGGGTCAACGTGCTGGCGCTGCCGGTCGCCCTGGCTGCGTACCGCGTCGTACCCTCCACGATCCACGGCGGCCGGGCCCGGATCGACTGGACCGGCGCCGCGCTGCTGTCCGCCGCGCTGAGCGCGCTGCTGCTCGGCGTGAGCCAGTCCGGAAGCTGGGGATGGGGTTCGCCCCGGACCATCGGGCTGATCGTCGGCGGACTTGCCGCGCTCGCCGTGTGGGTCGCCGTCGAGTCCCGGATCCAGGAGCCGCTGATCGCCATGTCGGTCCTGCGCCGGCCGGTGGTCGCCGCAACCAACCTGGCGGGGCTGCTGGTCGGAGTGTCGATGTTCGCCAGCTTCCTGGCGATCCCGCAGTTCGCCCAGGCGCCGGAGGACACGGGCTACGGCTTCGGGTCCTCGGTCACCGTGTCCGGCCTCCTGCTGGTCCCGGTGGCGGTGGCCCAGCTCGTCGCAGGGACGTACGTCGGCAGGCTGGAGGCTCGCTTCGGCTCCAGGGTCGTTCTCGCCATCGGTGCCCTGATGGCCGCCGTGGCCTTCACCGGGATGGCCCTGGTGCACTCCAGTCCCTGGCACTTCGTCGTCTCGGGCGCCCTGTTCGGCACTGGCCTCACGTTGTCGCTCGCCTCGATGGCGAACCTCGTCATCAGCTCCGTGGATCAGCGCGAGGTGGGAGTGGCGTCGGGCATCAACACCGTGACCCGGACGGTCGGCGGCTCGTTCGGCGCGGCGATCGCCACGGCGATCCTGTCGACCCACACGCTGCCCGACGGCCTGCCGACGGAGGCTGCCTACACGGCCGCGTTCGGCTTCTCGGCCGGGGCAGCGCTGCTGGCGTTCCTCGCCGCCATCCTCGTGCCGCGCCCCGCGACGCTCCGTCGCGCCCAGGAGCTCGACCGGGAGCGCGCCGCGGCGGTCGCTGGCTCCTGACCGGCTCGCCAGTCCCTCCCGGGCCACCATGCTGTGCGGCATGGCGTTCTACCGGGACCAGGTCGTGCCCCGGCTCCAGGACCGGCTGATGGACCAGGGCGACTCCCGCGCGATCCGGGCCCGGGTCTGCGCCGACCTGTCGGGCGACGTCGTCGAGGTGGGGTTCGGCAGCGGTCTGAACCTCCCCTACCTGCCATCAACGGTCCGGGGCGTCTGGGCGGTCGATCCCTCCGCGGTCGGGCGGAAGCTGTCATCGACCCGTCGGGAGCGTTCCGGCGTCCCCGTCGTCTTCGCGGGGACCGACGCGGGGTCCTTGCCCTTCGCCGACGACTGCTTCGACGCGGCGCTGTCCACCTGGACGCTGTGCACCCTGCCCGATCCGGTGCGCGCCCTGCAGGAGCTCGCCAGGGTGCTGCGACCGCGCGGCATCCTGCACTTCGTGGAGCACGGCCTGTCCCCTGACGAGCGCGTCGCCCGGTGGCAGCGCCGCGGCGACCCTCTGCAGCGACGGATGGCCGGCGGCTGCCGCCTCAGCCGTGACATCCCGGCGCTCCTCGACGCCGGGGGGT
>DASVED010000326.1:0-2177 GCA_036380775.1 Actinomycetes bacterium | reverse complement strand
CAACGTCACGTCGATGTTCCGCGACCCGGGCTTCTTCGCGTCCTTCCGTCAGCACGTGGTGCCGGCTCTGCGGACCTATCCGTTCCTGCGGATCTGGAACGCGGGCTGCTCGACCGGCGAGGAGACGTACTCGCTGGCGATCCTGCTCCGCGAGGTCGGGCTCTACGACCGCAGCCGCATCTACGCCACCGACATCAACGAGTCGGTGCTGGCGTCCGCCGCGGAGGGCATCTACCCGCTGGCCAAGATGCAGGAGTACACCGAGAACTACCTGGCGGCCGGTGGGTCGCGGTCCTTCTCCGACTACTACCGCGCCGCCTACGGCAGGGCGCAGCTCGATCGGTCCCTGTCGGAGAACGTGGTGTTCGCCGCGCACAACCTCGTGTCGGACCGCTCGTTCAACGAGTTCCACGTCATCGTCTGCCGGAACGTCATGATCTACTTCGACCGCGCGCTGCAGGAGCGGGTGCACGGTCTCTTCCTCGACAGCCTGTCCCCCTTCGGGCTGCTCGCTCTCGGTCGCAAGGAGACACTCGCGCACAGCACGCACAGCGACCGCTTCGACATCGTCGACGAGCTCGAGCGGATCTACCGGAAGCGCCCGACGTGAGCGACGACCAGGACGTGAGCCTCGTCGTGGTGGGCGGGTCGTGGGGCGGCCTGGTCGCCGCCGTGCGCGTCCTCCACGAGGTGCCGAGCCCCCTCTCGGTGCCGGTGCTCCTGGTGCTGCACCGGTCGCGGAGCTCGGAGCGGGCGCTGCTGGAGAGGGTGCTGACCCGTGACACCGGGCACCCCGCCCGCGAGCTGGTCGACAAGGACGACCTCACGGCCGGAACCATCCACCTGGCGCCGGCTGACTACCATGTGCTGGTCGAAGGAGGCTCGGTGTCGTTGTCAGTGGAGGGTCCGGTCAACCACAGCCGGCCATCGGTCGACCTGGCCTTCGAGACCGCTGCCGAGGAGCACGGTGCGGGCGTGGTGGCCGTCCTGCTCTCCGGTCTCGGGCGCGACGGTGCGCGCGGCATCGTCGCGGTGCGCCGCCACGGCGGCCGCACGCTGGTGCAGGACCCCGACGACGCGGACCGGCCCGACATGCCGCTGGCCGCCATCGCCACCGGCGCTGTCGACGAGGTCGTCGCGTCCGAGCGCATCGGGGCGCGTCTCGGCGAGCTCGTCGGCGGAACCCGGTGATGACCGGGCCCACGAACGGTGTGGGAGGGGCCGGCGCACTCGGCAAGGCCAGCATCCTTCTCGTCGACGACCGGCCCGAGAACCTGCTGGCGCTCGAGGCGATCCTCTCGTCCCTCGACCAGACACTGGTGCGCGCGACATCGGGCGAGGCGGCGCTGAAGGCGTTGCTGGCCGAGGACTTCGCCGTGATCCTGCTCGACGTGCAGATGCCGGGGATGGACGGCTTCGAGACCGCCTCGCACATCAAGCGCCGGGAACGCACCCGCGACATCCCGATCATCTTCCTGACCGCCATCAACCGGGAGCCCCAGCACGCCTTCCGCGGCTACTCCGCCGGTGCGGTCGACTACCTGGCCAAGCCCTTCGACCCGTGGGTGCTGCGCGCCAAGGTGGCGGTCTTCGTCGAGCTCTACCTGAAGAACCGCCAGCTCCGCGAGCAGGCGGAGCTGCTGCGGGGCCAGCTCGCCGACCCGGCCCGGCCCGATGTGGTGCGCGACCTGGTCGACCGGCTGGCCTCTGTCGAGGACCAGCTCGACGTGGTGACCTCCCAGGCCAAGGTGATCCCGGACCCGACGATGAGCGACCACGTCGGCGAGCTGGCCGAGCGGGTCGCGCGGCTGCGGGTCGGCGTCGAGGCCCTCCGCCCCGGTCAGCCCTGACCGGCGAGGACGCGCTTGACCGCTGCGGTCGCGGTCTCCGGCACGGTCAGCGAGTGGCCCGCGGGGAACAGCGGGCCGCCTGACGTCAACAGGTCAAGCGTCGCGTCGGGGTCGCCCAGCAGGTCCAGGAACGGCAGGCCGTGCTCGACGAGCCGCCGGAGCAGGTGCGCCGCCAGCGAGTCACCGGAGAGCTCCACCTCGGTCGGCCCCAGCTGGACTCGGACGTCCAGGGCCAGCTCACGAAGCTGTCGCCGCTCTCCGGGCGCGGCGTCGGGATGGGCGGCCACGTACCAGGTGCCGAGACGGACACACGGGTGGCGGCCGGCC
>DASVED010000325.1:0-6867 GCA_036380775.1 Actinomycetes bacterium | reverse complement strand
CGCCGCTGCCGCCGACGGCGAGGTCGTGCACGACTACAACTACGCGCAGGTGCTCACGCTGGACCTGCTCGGCAAGGGCTACGGCTACGCCGAGGTCCCCATCACCTACGCCTTCCGCGAGTCGGGCACCAGCTTCGTCCGGCTCGGCCGCTACCTGCGTCGGGTCCTGCCGGCGGTGCACCGCGAGCTGAACGACCCCACCCCGGCTCAGTCCTCCGCGACGTGGTCGGCGAACCGCGCTCGCGCCGCCGCTGGGACGCTCGCCGGCATCACGGATCGAGGGTGACGCTCGCGCCCGGCGGCTACTCGCGAAGGAACGCGACGACGTGGTCCGCGAAGCGTTCGGGGACAAGGACGTCCGCGAGGTGCTGCTGGCCTTCGATGACCGCGATGCGCGCGTTGTGCAGCGCGGCCGCCACCGCCTCGATGCCGTTCCTGAGGAAGTCGGGACTGTCGCCACCGGTCAGCAGGAGGACGGGCGCGGTGATCTCCGCCGCTTGCTCGGGATCGAAGGCGTCGACGCGGAGCGACTCACGGGGAATGGTGTGTGCAGCGGCGACGCGAGCCGGCCACGAGGGCTGTGACCTGATTGCGCCGAGCTCCTCTTCGGTAACTCGCACGACGTGGCGCATGAAGGTCTCCAGGGCACCCTCGGCGTTTCCCTCGCTCAGCAGCGCCTCCAGACGCTCGGCGACGCCGGGCTGCAGGGCGAACGCGTCGGGGTTCGCCGGCGGCCACCCCTCATACAGAACGAGCTTGCGGATGTTGTCGGTCAGCCTCGCGGCGTGGAAGGCGCAGAGTCCGCCGTGCGAGTGGCCATACACGTCGACCGCGGATCCGGATGCCTCCGCGACCGCGTCGATCACGGCGACGACATCCTCGAACTCGCGCGACAGCTCGTAGGCCGGTGCATCGCCGCTGGCGCCGCGGCCCCGCCGGTCCATGGCGTGGACGGTGGCGTGCGGTTCGAGGTACGGCAGTAACGGGCGCCAGCGGGTGTGGTCGGCGGTGGTCCCGTGCACGAGGACGAGTGGCGGCCCGTCGCCAGTCGTCCAGCAGGCGATCTCGGTGCCGTCACGAGACACCACCCGCGTCTCGGTCGCCTCGGTGGTGCTGGTCATGTCGCCACTCCTCTCGTCGAGTGGTCCTCAGGCTCGCCCGACGACAGCGCGGCGCGCATCGGTAGGGCTACCCATCCTTTCTCGCCAGGAGGTGGTGCTCCATCGCGAACATGGCAGCCGCCGCCCGGCTGGACACACCGATCTTGGTGTAGATGTGCTGCACGTGGTGCTCGGCGGTCCGCCGGGAGATCACCAGGCGCTGGGCGATCTGCGCGTTGCTGCACCCGTCCGCCACCAGCCCGAGCACCTCCACCTCCCGGTCGCTCAGCCCGGCGGGTAGCTCCCGGCGCGCCGGCACGGCATGGTGGCCCGCGGCCACGAGCACGGCGTGCACGGCATCCGCGTCGAGGACGTAGTCGCGGACATCCGCGAGCAGACACTGCTCCGCCTGCTCCCGTGTCAGCGCGCGACGATGCGGCCGACGCTGGGTCATCGCCTGGTACGCGTCGGCCGCGGCCAGCACCCTCGTCGACATCGACAGGTCGGCACTCCGGCAGCCGCGGTGGTAACCGCGACCGTCCAGCCGCTCGTGGTGCATCCCGACCATCGGTGCGAGCGGCGCCAGCCGCTGTGACCCGGCCAGGATCCGCTCTGAGTGGTATGCGTGCAGCCGCACCTGCTCCCACTCGTGCGCGCTCAGGATGCCCGGCTTCTCCCAGACCGTGTTCGGGACAGCCACCCGGCCGACGTCGTGCAGAAGGCCCGCCATCTCGAGATCCACGACTGAGGCCTGAGACAGGCGAAGCTTCTCCCCGGCGCCGCGCGCCAGTGCGGCGACGCCGCTCGAATGACCATGCATGTAGGGGCTCTTGAGGTCGGCGAGATCGGCGAACACGGCCGCGACCTCGGCCAGCTCTCCATCCTGTATCGAGATGACCGGAACGGGTTCGGCTTCGAGCACCGCGGACCGCGGATCAGTGGCGGTTAGCTCGCCGAGCAGCACCTCGGCACGGGCCGCGAAGTGCGAAGCCATCTGCGGATCGAGCATGCCGCCGCCGCGTTGCCGCACAGCGTCGACGGCCACGTCCGCCCCACCGATCGTGTCGAAGAGCACCGCGATGCCGGTCAGCCGCGCGATCCGCGACGCGACCGGGATGTCGTCGCGAGCCAGACCCGCCGGTACGCCGCCGCCCTGCCACAGCTCGTAGACGTGGTACACGCTGCGTTGCACCTCGTCCGGAAGGTGCAGGCGTCGCGCGGCGTCTCGCCCGACCTCGCACGCCGCCGTCGTGAACGCCTTGCCGAACCGGCTGCCCCGGGTGATCGCGGTGACCACCAGCTGGGCACGCTCGACCGGTGGCCGCCCCCGGGTGAGCATCGGGAGGAACGTGGCGAACACGTCGCGCGTGTCCCCCTCTTTCACCCGACCAGCGGCCGCGTTCAGGACGAGCTCGTCACCGAAGGCGAGCGCGGTCTCGTGGGCGTACCCGGTGCAACCCACATGGTGCAGCAGCGCGGTGTAGAGGGCCGCCCGTACGTCGTCGTCCGACAGGTCCAGAGACCGGGCCAGCCGGGTGGCGAGCACACAAGAACGCAGCGCCTCACCCGAGCGGAGCCCGAACCCCAGGTCTGCGACGCGCGACAGTCCCGCCAACAGGTCCGCCAGCCTCACTGCCACCACCACCCAGGACGGCGCGCATGCCTCCTCGACGGTAACGGGTGCGGGTGCGGTTTCGCGGCCTCACGTCAGTCCTCCACGACGTGGTCGGCGAACCGGGCCCGGGCGGCGGCCCACGCCGACTCGTCTCTCGAGCCGTCGGGCCGCAGCGCCGACACCGCGTCGTAGGCCATCGCCAGGGCGTGGTGGGTGTTGTCGTGGGCGAAGAGCCCGAGCCGGCCGAAGGTCGTCACCCGCGGCAGTGACCCGGCCCAGCCGTCCAGCCCGGCCAGGTGCGCCTCGTAGCCCGGCTCGTAGACCGGGTACACGTGGGGCAGTCGCTTCACGACGACGGCTCCCCGACGTACGGGCGGCAGGCCGGTGACCCGCAACGCGTCGTCGACGACCGCCGCGAGCTCGTCCTCCGAGGCCGTCCACACCGGGTCACCGATCGCGCACGGGATCTCGGCGCACACCACGCTGCGGTCGGCCGGGTCGTCGGCGCTCACCCGGTAGTTGGCTGGCTCGGAGAGCCGGGTGACCGGCGTCTCCGGCCCCGGCAGGTAGTGGGCGTCGTACGTCGTCCAGCGCCCGCCAGTCCCTCGATCGGCGTGGTGCACGAGGTAGACCAGGACCATCGCGCGGAACCGCAGCCGGGTCGACGACTCGAGCACGTGGGCGCCCGGGCCCGGCGAGCACAGCCGGGAGAGCACCGGCAGCGGCACGGTGGAGAACGCGTGGGCCGCCTCGATCGGGTGTCCGGACCGGGTGGTCACCACTACGCCGTCGGCCCGGTGCTCGACCCCTGTCACCTCCGTACCCAGCCTGATCGTCGCTCCCGCCGCCACTGCGGCGTCCGCCACGGCCTCGACGATCTGGCCGAAGCCCCGCCGCGGGTAGTGGAAGACCCGGCCCTGCCCGGCCCGGGCGGAGCGGTCGATGCGCAGGACGCGGGACGCCACCTTCCACGGCGTGTCCGCCGTGACCCGCTTGGCGGCCTGGTCGGCCGAGATCCGCTCCCCGGGCAGGCCCCACAGCTTCTCGGCGTAGGGCGCGTACATCTCCCGGTAGAGCGTCGGGCCGAGGCCCTTGCGCAGCGACGCGGCGAAGGACGGCTCCTCCCGGCGGCGGACCGGAGCCGTCAGGGCCTCGGCGCCGATCCGGGCGGTGGTGCCCGGTGGCAACGCCCGCAGCAGCTCGACCGGCCGCAGCGGGAAGCCGATCCAGGACCCGGCGACGCGCAGCCGGCCATTGCGCGGCCGGGTCTGCAGGTCGGCGCCGAGCAGCGCACGCAGGTCCGCCAGCAGCGCCGGCGGGGTCGCGGGGTGCAGCCGATGGCTGCCGTGGTCGACGCGCACCCCGTCGACCTCGAAGGACCCGGCGAGTCCTCCCACCCGATCGGCCCGCTCGAGCACGGTGACCTGGTGACCGCGCCGGGCGGCCTGCCAGGCGGCGGCCAGGCCCGCCGGGCCGGACCCGAGCACGACCACCGGAGCGCGGTGCGGGGACGTTGTCACGGGCGTCGACCGTAGCCGGAACGGGATCCAGGGCGACCAGCCGCCGCCGGCGTCGGCAGTCGCTACCGTGACGGCGTGCCCGCCGACCGAGCGCTGATCGACGATGTTCGCCGCGGGCTGGCGGACGCGGGCGACCCGGCCAAGGCAGCGGCCATGCAGGCGTACATGAAGTCCGCCATGCCGTTCTACGGGGTGGCGGCGCCGGCGGCCAGGCACATCTTCCGAGCCGCGTTCGACGCGCACCGGCTCGAGGACCTCGGGACCTGGCAGCAGACGGTCACAGCCCTGTGGGACGAGGCCGGCCGTCGCGAGGAGAGGTACGCGGCCGTCGCGCTCGCCAGGCACCCTCGCTACGGCGCGTACCGGAACGGCGACCTGCTGCCGCTCTACGCGCACCTCGTGCGCACGGGTGCCTGGTGGGACCTGGTCGACGACGTCGCCGCGCACCTCGTCGGGCCCGCCTTGCTGACCGACCACGCCGCGACGGCACCCGTGGTCCGGGACTGGGCCACCGACCCGGACAGGTGGCTGCGCCGGACGGCCGTGATCTGCCAGCTCGGCGCGAAGGAACGCACCGACCTCGACATCCTTGAGGAGGCGATCGATGCCAATCTTGACGACCCGGACTTCTTCCTGCGCAAGGCGATCGGGTGGGCGCTGCGTCAGCATGCGCGCAGCGACCCCGACTGGGTGCGCGTGTTCGTCGCGAGCCGTGGCAACCGCATGAGCGCGCTCTCCCGCCGCGAGGCGCTCAAGCACCTGGCTACGGTGTGAGCGCCGCCGAACGCTGGGCCGCCGAGCTTGCGTCCTGGGAGATCGACCCGGCGATCCTCGCCGCGGCTCCCGAGTCGCCGTGGGGGTTCCCGCCCGAGCTGTTCCCCGTCCAGGACGACGACCCGTCACCGCTGGCCGACCTGGCCCGGGCGGCCCTCCCGCCGGGCGGCAGCGTCCTCGACGTCGGCGCGGGGGCGGGAGCGGCGAGCCTGCGCCTCGCCCGGGCGGTCGGCCACCTGTACGCCGTCGACGCGCAGCCCTCGATGCTGCGGGCCCTGGAGGAGTCGGCGGACGACCGTGGGGTCCCCGTCACGACGTACGAGGGTCCGTGGCCCGACGTCGCCGAGCAGGTGCCGGTGTGTGACGTCGTCGTCTGCGCACACGTCCTCTACAACATCGGCGACGTGGTGCCCTTCGTGACCGCGCTGACGTCGCACGCGCGGGCGCTGGTGGTCGTCGAGCTGACCGCGACCCATCCCCTGGTGCGCCTCGGCCCCATGTGGGAGGCGGTCCACCACCAGCGGCGGCCGGCCGGGCCGACGGCGGAGCTCGCGGTCGAGGTGCTGCGCGAGGCCGGGATCGAGCCGCAGGTCACCACCGTCATCCGGCAGCCACAGGTCCGCACCGGCGCCCTACTCGACGCGTGGGTGGACTTCACCCGCCGCCAGCTCTGCCTGCCGGTCGACCGCCGCCCTGAGGTCGAGGAGCTGATGCGCCAGCACCCTTCGGTGCCGCGCCCGATCGTCGTGATGTCCTGGGCCGGCACCGCGACGTGACACTGACCTGACACGGCCGGCCGGACAACGGGAGCCCGACCGGCCGTGAGACATCACGCCTCGCTCCTACGGGCTCGTGGTCTCCGACCGGTCGGCGTTGCCGGCACCGGCCGACGACGCGCCACCGCTGTGCTCGGCGGCGGTGTCCCGGCCGGTGCCTGAGGCGTCGCCGGTCGCCGTGGCGCTCGGCTCGGCCGTCTCGTCGGCCTGCGCCTTGGACGAGGCCAGGTCGGAGACGGCGGAGCCCTTGTCGGCACCGGTGAGGGTGGTGGTCGTCGCCAGCTCGGACACTGCCTGGCCGTGCGCCGAGGCGTCGGCCGCGGTCGGGGCGGACTCCGGCGACGTCCCCTTCTCCGCGGTGGCGGTGGCGCTGCCGCCGCGCGTGGCGCTGGCATCCGCAGCGGGTGCGGCATGGTCGTTGGTGCCGACGGTCACGCCGACGGCCTCGAAAGCGGCCTGCGCGGCGGCGCCCGGCAGCGTGTCGGTCGCGGCCACGGCGTACCCGCCGCCGACCAGGGACAGGGCGCTGAGGGCGGACGCGGCGGCAAGCTTGGCGGCTGTGGTGCGGGTCTGCATGCGGCTCCTCGTGGGGGCAGGGGATGTAGCCATCGCGCGGCGGAATGCGGCGCGGGCATGGGCCTCCCCGGGCACCGGCCGCTCGGCAGGGGCAGCGGCGGCGGCCAGGAGGGCGGCCACCCTCGGGTCGCCCGTCCCACGCGCGATGTGCTTGCTCATGACTCCCCTGTGACCGTCGGGACGCCGCGTCGCGTTACACCCGCGACCGGCTGCTGCCGCCCGGCAGCGTCGAGGATGCTCCCGAGACGCTTCAGCCCGCGGTGTGCCAGGACCCGGACCGCGCCTCGCGACTTGCCGACGACGGCTGCCGTGGCGGCGACGTCGAGATCGGCGACCACCCGGAGCACCAACACCTCGGCCTGGTCCGGCGGGAGCTGTGCGATCAGGTCCAGGGCCGCCTCGGTCGAGACGATCTCCTCGACCTGGTCCTCCACTTGCCGGTCGGCCGGTAGGTCCGGCGCATGCGTCTCGTCGAGCACCGGGGGCCGGCGCAGCGTGCCGCGGAC
>DASVED010000324.1:0-5771 GCA_036380775.1 Actinomycetes bacterium | reverse complement strand
TTCACGGGGGTGAAGAAGTCCGCGCTGGAGGACGACGAGCTGATCGCAGCCGTCCTGCTGCCCCCGGCGACCGGGCCGCAGCAGTTCGCAAAGGTCGGCACCCGCAACGCCATGGTCATCGCGGTCACGTCGTTCGGTCTCGCGCTGCACCCCGCCGACGGCCGAGTCGGTGCCGCGATCGGCTCCGCGGCGCCCACCCCGCGGCACGCCGTCGAGGCCCAGGACTTCGCCGCCGGGGCGCTGGCCGACGTGTGGGAGTCGAGGGCGGCCCTGCCCGACGGGGTGGCCGAGCGCTTCGGCGAGCTGGTCGGGGCGGCGGCGCAGCCCATCGACGACGTCCGCGGGACAGCCGCCTACCGCCGGCAGGCCCTGTCCGTCCTCGCTCGCCGGACCCTCGGCTGGGCGTGGGCCGAGTACCGCAGCACGAACGGGAGGCGACCCACACCGTGAGAGTGGACATGACGGTCAACGGCGAGCGCCGGCAGGCCGACGACGTCTGGGAGGGCGAAAGCCTGCTCTACGTCCTGCGCGAGCGGCTCGGCCTGCCCGGCTCCAAGAACGCCTGCGAGCAGGGCGAGTGCGGGTCCTGCTCGGTCTACCTGGACGGCGAGGTCGTCTGCGCCTGCCTGGTGGCGGCCGGCCAGGCCGCCGGTCGGGAGGTGGTGACCGTCGAGGGGCTCGCCGACGATGCCGGCGACACGGAAGCCTCAGTCAGCGCCGGCCTGCACCCGGTACAGCAGGCGTTCCTCGACGCCGGTGCCGTGCAGTGCGGCTTCTGCACGCCGGGCCTGGTCGTCGCCGTGCACGACCTGCTGGCCCGCAACCCCTCGCCGGACGACGCCGAGATCCGCGAGGCGCTGGCCGGGAACCTGTGCCGGTGCACCGGCTACGAGAGCATCCTGGTCGCGGTCCGCGACGCGGCCGGGCGGCTGCGATGACCACGTCGCCGCGCGCCTGGGTCATCGACGGAGCCGCCGTCGTGACGATGGACGCCGGACGCACGGAGCACGCGACGGGTCACGTCGTCGTCCGCGACGGGCGGGTCGTGGCCGTGGGTCCCGGGCGGGCACCTGCCGACGTACGCGAGGAGGCCGACCGTGTCGTCCCCGGGCACGGCTGCCTGCTGACGCCGGGACTGGTCAACACCCACCAGCACCTCTACCAGTGGGCGACCCGCGGCCACGCGGTCGACCACACGCTGTTCCAGTGGCTGACCGCGCTCTACCCCGTCTGGGCCGGGCTGGACGAGGAGGTCGTGCGGGCGGCGGCGGCCGCCGCCCTCGGCCGGATGGCCCTGACCGGGGCGACGACCAGCACCGACCACCACTACGTCTTCCCACACGGCGGCGGTGACCTGTTCGCCGCCGAGGTGTCGGCGGCGGCGGCGGTGGGGCTGCGCTTCCACCCGACGCGCGGCTCGATGGACCTCGGAACGTCGCAGGGCGGCCTGCCGCCGGACTCGGTCGTCGAGGACCTGGACGCGATCCTCGGCGCGACCGAGGACGCGGTCTCCCGGTTCCACGACCCGTCGCCGGACGCGATGGTGCGGGTCGCGGTCGCGCCGTGCTCGCCGTTCTCCGTCACCGGCAAGCTGATGACCGAGGCGGCGGCGATGGCCCGCCGCCACGGCGTGCGGCTGCACACCCACCTCGCGGAGACGCCGGACGAGGAGGTGTTCTGCCGGGAGCGGTTCGGCGCGACGCCGGTGGAGTACGTCGAGTCCCTCGGCTGGCTCGGTGACGACGTGTGGCTGGCCCACGCGGTCCATCTCTCCGACGGCGACGTGACGCGGCTCGGCGCGACCGGGACCGGTGTCGCGCACTGCCCGTCGAGCAACGCACGGTTGGGCGCCGGTGTCGCGCGGACCCGCGACCTGCGCGACGCAGGGGTGCCGGTCGGTCTGGGGGTCGACGGCGCCGCGTCCAACGAGGCCGGCAGCCTGATCGAGGAGGTCCGTCATGCCGTGCTCTTCGCCCGGGCGCGGGGCGGGCCGGACGCGCTGACGGTCCGCGACGGGCTGGAGATGGCCACGCTGGGCGGCGCCGCGGTCCTCGGACGCTCGGACGAGATCGGCAGCATCGAGCCCGGCAAGCTGGCCGACCTCGCCCTGTGGCGGGTCGACACCCTGGCCCACGCGGGGATCGACGACCCGGTCGTCGCGCTTGTCCTCGGGCCTCCGCCGCCGCTGGAGCTGCTGCTGGTCGGCGGCCGGGCCGTCGTGGAGGACGACCGGCTGGTCACGGCCGACGAGGACGCCCTGGCCCGGGACGCCGAGACGGCCGCCCGCACCCTGTTGGCGAGGGCCGCCTCGTGAGCGCCGGCGAGGCGCCGACGACGGTACGCCGGGACGGCGGCGTCGGGACCGACGCGTCGCGGCCGGACGGGACGCTGAAGGTGACCGGCGAGTTCGCGTACGGCAGCGACCTCTGGATGGACGACATGCTGTGGGGGGTCACCCTGCGCAGCCCGCACCCGCACGCCCGCATCCGGTCGGTCGACGTGGGTCTGGCCCTCGCCGTCCCGGGTGTGTTCGCCGTGCTGACCGCCGACGACGTCCCGGGCGAGCTGTACTACGGGCTGGAGATCGCCGACCAGCCGGTGCTCGCCAAGGACAAGGTTCTCTACCAGGGCGAGCCGGTGGCGCTGGTCGCGGCCGACCACCCCGAGACGGCGCGGCGGGCCTGCGCCCGGATCGTCGTCGACTACGACGTGCTCGAGCCGGTCACCGACGCCCGCACCGCTCTCGGCCACGGCACGAACAGCCCCTCCGAGGATCTGCACCCGGAGGACCCGCCGGTCGTCGAGAACAGCCGAGAGGCCGCGCTGCTGCGCCCCGAGGGCAACCAGATCCGGCACCTGAAGATCCGCAAGGGTGACGTCGAGGCGGCCGCGGCGGCGGCAGACGTCGTCGTGTCGGGGGAGTACGAGGTCGGGATGCAGGACCAGGCCTTCCTCGGGCCGGAGTCCGGGCTGGCCGTGCCCGCCGAGGACGGCGGCGTCGACCTGTTCGTGTCGACCCAGTGGCTGCACGTCGACCAGCAGCAGATCTGCCGCGCCCTCGGCCTCCCACCCGAGAAGGTCCGGCTGACGCTGGCAGGGGTCGGTGGCGCGTTCGGCGGCCGCGAGGACCTGTCGATGCACGCGCACGCCTGCCTGCTCGCGCTGCGCACCGGCAAGCCGGTGAAGATGTCGTACAACCGGGAGGAGTCGTTCTTCGGCCACGTCCACCGGCACCCGGCCCGGCTGCACTACGAGCACGGGTTCACCCGCGACGGCGACCTGCTCTTCGTCCGGGCGAGGATCTGGCTCGACGGCGGGGCGTACGCCTCGAGCAGCGCTGCCGTCGTGGGCAACGCCGGGCTGATGGGTGTGGGTCCGTACGTCGTGCCGAACGTGCGGATGGACTGCTGGGGCGCCTACACGAACAACCCGCCGTGCGGTGCGATGCGTGGCTTCGGCGCGGTGCAGGCCGCGTTCGCCTACGAGTCCCAGATGGACAAGGGCGCGGCGGCGCTCGGCATGGACCCGGTCGAGGTCCGGGTGCGCAACGCCATGCGCGAGGGATCAGTCGCACCGACCGGCCAGGTGGTCGACAGCGCCGCGCCGGTCGCGGAGCTGCTGCGGCGGCTGCAGGCGATGCCGATGCCCGCGCCGCCCCACGATGGCTTCCATGACGCCGACCTGACGGCGATGCCGGGCGGCGTCTCCAACACCACCCACGGCGAGGGCGTCCGGCGCGGTGTCGGCTGGGCGGTGGGGTACAAGAACATCGGGTTCAGCGAGGGCTTCGACGACTTCTCGACCGCCCGGGTCCGGCTGGAGATGACCGGCGGGGAGCCGACGGTGACGGTGCACACCGCGGCCGCCGAGGTCGGCCAGGGACTCGTGACGGTGCAGCAGCAGATCGCCAGGACCGAGCTCGGTGTCGACCGGGTCGTGGTCGCGCCCGCGGACACCGCGGTCGGCAGCGGCGGCTCGACGTCGGCGTCCCGCCAGACGTACGTCACCGGCGGTGCCGTGCAGGAGGCCTGCCGCCGCGTGCGGTCGGCGGTCCTGGCCCGCGCCGGTCGCGACGACTGGGCGGACGTGCGGGACGACCTCGCGGCCGTCCTCGGGGACGAGGCCGTCGAGGAGACGGTGATCTGGCGGCACCGGCCAACCGAGGCCGTCGACCCCGACACCGGACAGGGCAACGCGCACGTGCAGTACGCGTTCGCCGCCCACCGCGCCGTCGTCGACGTCGATGTCGAGCTCGGGCTGGTGAAGGTCGTGGAGATGGCATGCACCCAGGACGTCGGCCGGGCGATCAACCCGCTGGCGGTGGTCGGCCAGATCCACGGCGGCAGTGCGCAGGGCATGGGGCTCGCCGTGATGGAGGAGGTCGTCGTCACCGACGGGATCATCCGCAACCCGTCGTTCACCGACTACCTGATCCCGACCATCCTCGACATGCCGCCGATGCAGGTGGAGGTGCTCGAGCTGCCGGACCCGCACGCGCCCTACGGCCTGCGCGGCGTCGGCGAGCCGCCGACCGTCTCCTCCGGCCCGGCCGTGCTGGCGGCGATCCGCGACGCCACCGGTCAGTTCCTCACCCGGGTCCCGGTGCGCCCGGAGGACATCACCCACCCGTGAGCGAGCCCGACCTGGTCCTGCACGCCCGCCGCGCCGTCCTGGGCAGCTCCCTCCCCCCGGCCTATGACCCTGCTCACCAATTGGTGAGCAGCGCTCCAGGCCCGGGGGAGGAGAGTTCCTCGACCGTCGTCGTGGCGGAGGGGCGGGTCGTCGAGGTGCGGGAGCTCGACCGGTCGGTCATCGGGCGTGAGGTGGTGGAGCTCGGCGACGACGTCGTGCTGCTGCCTGGCCTGGTGGACACCCACGTCCACGTCAACGAGCCGGGCCGCACCGCGTGGGAGGGCTTCGAGACGGCAACCAGGGCGGCGGCCGCGGGGGGTGTCACCACCATCCTCGACATGCCGCTCAACAGCATCCCGCCCACGCTCGACCCCGAGGCGCTGGCGGTGAAGCGAGCGGCCGCGGAGGGCCGCTGCGCGGTCGACGTCGGCTTCTGGGGAGGAGCCGTCCCCGGCAACGCCGGTGGACTCGGCAGGCTGCTGGCGGCAGGTGTCTTCGGGGTGAAGTGCTTCCTGCCGGACTCCGGGGTCGACGAGTTCCCGGCGCTGGGACCCGACGGCCTGCTCGGCGCCTGTGCCGAGGTCGCCGCGGCCGACGGGTTGCTGCTCGTGCACGCGGAGGACCCGGCGGCCCTTGCCGAGGCACCGGGCGCCGGCGGCCAGGCGTACGACACCTTCCTGAGATCGCGGCCACCCGAGGCCGAGGACCGCGCGATCGCGGCGGTGATCGACGCCGCCCGGCAGACCGGCGCACGGGTCCACGTCGTGCACCTGTCCAGCGCCGGCTCGCTGCCCGCGCTGGCAGCGGCCAAGGCCGACGGCGTGCGCGTGACGGTGGAGACCTGCCCGCACTACCTGGTGCTGCGCGCCGAGGACGTGCCCGACGGGGCGACGGCGTTCAAGTGCTGCCCGCCGGTGCGCGGCGACGCCAACCGCGACGCGTTGTGGGGCGGGCTGGCCGACGGCGTGATCGACCTCGTCGTGTCCGACCACTCGCCGTGCACGGCGGACCTCAAGCGGCTCGACACAGGTGACTTCGCAGCGGCGTGGGGCGGGATCTCGTCGCTGCAGATCGGCCTGCCGCTGGTGTGGACCGAGGCACGCCGGCGCGGCCACCGGGTCGCCGACCTGGTGCGCTGG
>DASVED010000323.1:0-4328 GCA_036380775.1 Actinomycetes bacterium | reverse complement strand
TTCCTAGGAGGGCATCCCCGACGAACGGGGCGTAATCGATCATCGACTCAGCCGGTTGGGTGATGGTGCCCGGGACCGCGGTGATCGACGCTTGGCGGTAGCCGCATCGACCAGTCTCGGGGGCTGGTCGACGTGCGGTCGGTGCCGCACGTACCGTCCTCCTCGTGGACGAGGTGCTGGTCGGCGAGGAGGGCATCCGCCTCGGCCAGCTGCTCAAGCTCGTGGACGTCGTCGAGACCGGGGGCGCGGCCCGCGGGCTGCTCGCGGCCGGCGAGGTGCAGGTCAACGGTGCGGTCGAGACGCGGCGTGGTCGCCAGCTCGCGGCCGGCGACGTGGTGGCCGTCGCGGGACGGCAGGTTCGCCTGGGAGCGCGACATGACTGACATCTGGCCGTTCTGGGTGGCGGGCCGCGCCGAGACCGGCCAGGAGACCTTCGAGGTCCGCAGCCCGTACGACGAGAAGGTGGCCGCGGTCGTCGCCGTCCCGAGCCCCCAGCAGGTCGAGGTGGCCGTTGCTGCCGCCGCCGGGGTGGCGCGTCAGGCGGCCCGGCTGCCCGCGCACGCCAGGGCCGAGGCGCTGACGGCCGTGTCCGCGCGGTTGGCCGAGCGGGGCGAGGAGCTGGCCCGGCTGATCACGGCGGAGAGCGGCAAGCCCGTGAAGTGGTCGCGCGTCGAGGTGTCCCGCGCGGTCTCGACGTTCCGGTGGGCCGCCGAGGAGGCGAGGCGGTTCTCCGGAGAGGTGCAGCGGCTGGACACCTCGCCCGGAGCGGACGGGCGGATCGGACTGGTCCGGCGGTTCCCGCGGGGCCCGGTGCTGGGCATCGCGCCGTTCAACTTCCCGCTCAACCTGGTCGCCCACAAGGTCGCGCCCGCCATCGCGGTCGGCGCACCCATCATCGTCAAGCCGGCCCCGAAGACACCCCTGTCGGCGCTGGTGCTCGGCGAGCTGTTCGCCGAGACCGACCTGCCGGCGGGCATGGTGTCGGTGCTGACCGTCCCCAACGAGCGCGCTGGTGACCTGGTCGCCGACCCGCGGCTGCCCGTCGTGTCCTTCACCGGCTCCGGCCCGGTCGGGTGGAGCATCCTGGACGCCCATCCGCGCAAGCACGTCACGCTGGAGCTAGGCGGCAGCGCGGCGGCGGTCGTGTGCGCCGACTACGCGGCCGACCTCGACTGGGCCGCGAGCCGGTGCGCGACGTTCGCCAACTACCAGGGCGGTCAGTCCTGCATCTCGGTTCAGCGGGTCGTCGTCGCGCGCGAGGTGCACGACCGGTTCGTCGATCTCCTGGTCGAGCATGTCAAGGCGTTGCGCACCGGCGACCCGTGGGACGACGCGACCGACGTCGGACCGCTGATCGACCGGCCGGCGGCCGAGCGGGTCGGCCAGTGGGTGGACGAGGCGGTCGCCGCCGGTGCGCGGGTGCTGACCGGCGGGACGCGCGAGGGGGCGACCTACGCGCCGACGGTCCTCGCGGACGTCCCGTCCGACGCGAAGGTGTCGGCTGAGGAGGTCTTCGGCCCGGTGGTCGTCGTGTCGTCGTTCGACGGCGTCGACGATGGCTTTCACCAGGTCAACGCGTCGCGCTTCGGCCTGCAGGCCGGCGTGTTCACCCACGACCTGCGCACGGCGTTCCGTGCCCACCGCGACCTCGAGGTCGGCGGTGTCGTGGTCGGTGACGTCCCGTCGTTCCGGGCCGACCAGATGCCGTACGGCGGCACCAAGGAGTCCGGCGTCGGCCGCGAGGGCGTGCGCTACGCGATGGAGGACTACACCTACGAGCGCGTGATGGTGCTCACAGGCGTCGACCTGTAGACGTCGTAGCGTCGACGCGTGGGACCGACCCGCGCAGAGCTGCTGGCCGCCGCCGACCGGACGGTGCCGGACGTCGGCGGGCCCGGCCTGCGCGTCCTTTTCTGCGGCATCAACCCGGGTCTGTACACCGCGTGGGCGGGTCACCACTTCGCCCGGCCCGGCAACCGCTTCTGGCCGGCGCTGCACGCCTCCGGCTTCACGCCCCGGCTGATGCGGCCGGCCGAGGAGGGGGAGTTGCTCACCCTCGGTCTGGGCGTGACCAACGTCGTCGCGCGGGCAACCGCGACGGCGGCAGAGCTGACCCGTGACGAGCTGCAGGAGGGAGGTCGGCGGCTGGCCGAGGTGGCGGAGCGATGGCGACCGGAGTACGTCGCCGTCCTCGGCGTCACCGCCTACCGCGCGGCGTTCCGCGAGCCGAAGGCACAGCTCGGCCCGCAGGAGCGAACGGTCGGGCCGGCACGCGTGTGGGTCCTGCCCAACCCGAGCGGGCTCAACGCGCACCACCAGCCGGCCGACCTGGCGCGACTGTTCGGCGAGCTGCGCGAGAAGGTCGCGGACCAGCCCTTGACACCGCCATGATCACGGTGTTGATCATGGCGGATGGTGAAGGCTGACGTGAGCGAGCTCGATCAGATGGCGCACCGCGTCGTCATGGGTTCCTTCGCGGGACCGTCCCTCCCGCGGTGGGCCGAGGACCGGCTCGCGTCCGGCCTCGGCTCGGTGGCGTTCTTCGGGTCCAACGTCGAGTCGCCCGACCAGCTCGCCGCCCTGTCAGCGGCGCTCCGCGCGGCCAACCCCGACGTCCTGGTCGCCACCGACGAGGAGGGTGGCGACGTCACCCGGCTGCACATGGACGAGGGCAGCCCGCAGCCGGGCAACGCCGCTCTCGGCGCGGCCGACGACGAGGACCTGACGGCCGCGGTGGCCGCCGAGATCGGACACGAGCTCGCGTCGGTCGGCGTCGACCTCGACCTCGCTCCCGTCGTGGACGTCAACAGCAACCCGGCGAACCCGGTCATCGGGGTCCGCAGCTTCGGCGCGGACCCGGCACTCGTCGCGCGGCACACGCGAGCCTGGGTGGCCGGCCTGCAGTCGGCGGGTGTCGCGGCCTGTGCGAAGCACTTCCCGGGACACGGCGACACCTCGGTCGACTCGCACCTCGGGCTGCCCCGTGTCGACGCGCCGCTCGACGTGCTGCGCGCCCGGGAGCTGGTGCCGTTCGTCGCGGCCGTCGAGTCCGGGGCGCTCGCCGTCATGACCTCGCACGTCCTGCTGCCCGCGCTGGACCCGGGTGCCCCGGCGACCCTGAGCGGCATCGTCCTGGGCCTCCTGCGATCGGAGCTCGGCTTCGACGGGCTGCTTGTGAGCGATGCGCTGGACATGGCCGGTGCGAGCGCCGGCCGGGGAGAGGCCGCCGCGGCTGTCCTCGCTCTCATGGCCGGTTGCGACCTGCTCTGCCTGGGCGCTGACAAGGATGCGGCAGACGTCGACCGGGTCGTGGATGCGATCGTGGGGGCCGTGAAGGCCGGCTCTCTCGCGGAGGACCGGCTGGCCGAGGCGGCCGGCCGGGTGCTGGCCGTGAGCCGCCGTGTGCAGGGTTGGCGCGGTGGCGGTGCCTTCCCGACCGATGACGCGACAGCCGGACGTGACGCCGCGACGAGAGCCGTGCGCGTCGAGGGATCGCTGCCGGCGCTGACCGGCGCGACCGTGCTGCGCTTCCGGACCGGGCAGAGCATGGCCGTCGGCGAGGTGCCGTGGGGGCTTCCGGTCGACGCGGCCGTCCTCCGCGGGCGACGACATCTGGACGTCACCGAGTCGACCGACCTGACGGCGCTGCTCCGCGACGCCGGGCACGTCGGCGACGCGGCGGTCGTGGCCATGGTGCGGGAGCCACACCGGCACCCGTGGGTGGCAGCGCGGCTCGCTGAGCTGGCGGCCATCTGCCCGGAGCTCGTGACCGTCGAGATGGGCTGGCCCGGTCCGGCGCAGCTGCCCGGGAGGGCGACCGTCCTGACGTACGGCGCGTCGAAGGTCAACGGCGAGGCGCTGGACGCCGTGCTCGCCGGAGCGACGCATTGACCGGCACCACGCGGCTCGGGGTGTCGGCCGCCGTCGTCGACGGGGGGCTCGTGCCGGGCGACGTGCGGCTCGACGGGGACGTCGTCGCCGCGGTCGGCCTGCCACCGGCACCGGGCGGAGGCATCGCAGTGCCCGGTCTGGTGGACGTTCAGGTCAACGGGTACGCCGGGATCGACCTGCTGACCGCACCGGCCGGCGACTGGCAGGTGGCCGCCCGCGCGATGGCCCGCCACGGGGTGACGTCATTCGTCGCGAACCTCATCACGGCGCCGTCGGAGCAGACGACGAGCGCGCTGCGTGCCGCCACCGAGGCGGTGTCCTCGCTCGGCGACGGTGCGGCGCGGTGCCTCGGGGCGCACCTGGAGGGTCCGTTCCTGGCGGCCGGTCGCCGCGGCACCCACCCGCTGCAGCACCTGCGCGACCCGGACCGGGCCGCT
>DASVED010000322.1:0-8396 GCA_036380775.1 Actinomycetes bacterium | reverse complement strand
CGACGGGACGTCTGCCAGGGACGGGAGGTACCAGACCAGCCGGTCGTGGCCGCCGAGCAGTCCCAGCGCCAGCGCCGCGTTGCCCTCGTCGTCGAACCGGGAGTTGGTCAGCGGGCTGCCGTTGCCGAGGACCGTCACGGTGCGTCCGCCGTCGGGGACCTGGACGAGTGACGGCAGCCCGTCGCGTGCGTAGCAGAGCAGCGGCTCGTCCGGGGACACAGTGGGCGCCGGGTCGACGATCCAGCTGGACCCGCCGGCGTCGGCGGCCCCGGCGCGCCGCGCAGCCCCCAGGTCGCATCCCGGCTGCCGCACGCCGGGCGGGGTGGCACGCCCCGGCGTCACGGAGGGCGCGAACCGCTCGGGTCGCGCCGGCTCCACGACGACCAGGTCGGCACCGGTGGCCCGCACGGCGGACACCTGCGACTCCACCAGGAGCTCCGGGTCGACGACTAGCACCGTGCTTCCCGGCCCCGCGGCCTCGCGCACGCGGCGGGTCGTGGTCGCCAGCTCGACGGCGACGCCTTGGTCGCGCAGCACCTCCGCGACCGCGCGGCTGCCGGCCGGGTCGGCGGCGCGCGGGTCCAGGCGACCGGAGGGCTCGCCGCCGGCGACAAGGGCCAGGACGGTGGCTCCTAGCAGCACGACGACCGCGACGAGTGCCGGCCCCCGCACCTCGTGCAAGATCCGCCGCACGCCGGGGTCGAGGCTGGTCACCCGACCGCCGCGACGGGCCGCGCGGAGCGCACCGACTCGTCGAGGGCGCGCAGCGCGCCGTCGCTGGCCGGGCCGGCCGGGCGACCGCCGTACCAGATCTCGTCGAAGAGGCGGGCACCCTCGCGCAGGGCGCGCGCGCAGGTCGGCAGCGCGAGCCCGGCCTCCGCGGCCGCCTCGTCGGCGGTCCGGCCCGGTCGCGACTCCAGCACGGCGCGCTCCTCGAGCGAACGCACCACCGCCCGCAACCGCTCCCGCACCGCCTCCGCCCACTCGCCGGCGGCGGCGTGGGCGTCGGCGGCGGCCCGGTGCTCGTCGGCCGTCCGCTCGCGCCCGACGAAGAGCGCCTGTTCGGCGGCCGCGCGGCGGCCCAGGGGTCCGACCCCCAGCCGGACCGCGACGACAGCGGCGACGAGCAGCAGCAGGACGGCCACCAGGCCGGCGTACCCCCCGGGGGACACACCCGCGGCCCGCTCGAGCAGGCCCACCGCCTGCTCGTAGAGCCACTGCAGCACGCGCTCGGTCAGTCCCGGGCCGGCGTCGCGGTAGACCTGCTTGGCCAGCTCCTCGCGGGCCGCCTCCTGGGCCGCATCCCGGCCGAGCTCGACCGGGACGCTCATCCTGGCGCGGCCGGGCCGGACTGCCCGGCGCCGAGGGGAACCCCGGCCGCGCGGGCGAGCTCGATGTCGAGCCCTTCGCGGCGGATCCTGCGGTCGACGTAGAGCAACGCCGTGGACACGGCCGTGAACGGCCAGGTGATGGCCGACGCGACGATCGTGCCGACCGCGGTGACCAGCAGCGGCAGGATCTCGTAGGGGTTGGCCGACGAGCCGTCGCTGGCGACGAACGTGACGAGCAGGGTCAGCAGGGTGAAGGGCACGCTGAGGATGCCGGCCAGGAACTGCGCGATGACGTTGACGAGCAGCAGGATGCCGAAGGTCCGCCACCAGGCGCCGCGCACGAGCTCCCGGGACCGTCGCAGGGAGCCGAGAACCGTCTGGCGCTCCAGCACGATGGTCGCGGGGGCGAGGGCGAAGGCGACGTACAGGTAGGCCGCGACGACGATGCCGAGCGGGATGCCCACCAGGAAGGCCAGCACCGTCGCGACCGTCGGCGCTCCGGCCACCGCCAGGGCGACCCCTGCGCCGATGGACACGGTCAGCACACCGAGCTCGATGAGCAGGACGACGGCGGTGACGCCGAGCAGCGCCGGCAGGCGCGGCCGGGCCCGCTCCCAGGCCTGACCGGCGCCGAGGCGCTCGCCGAGCACCGCCCGGCTCACCGCGACCGTGAGGATGCCGGTCAGCAGCAGGGTGGCGAGCAGCGTCACGACCACCTGCAGCCCGGCGGCGGAGAGAGCGCTCGCCGCGAAGGCGAAGTCCTCGCTGGAATCCGTCGTCGGCTCGACGCTGAACGCCACGTCGCCGGCGTCGCGCAGCAGCAGCCAGGTGAGCGGGACGGTCAGCAGCTGGGTCGCGACGGCGACCACCGCGGACAGGCCGAGCATCAGCGCGGGCTGGGCCCTGATGGCCGAGATCGCACCGTCGAGGACCTCGCCGACACCGAGGGGCCGGAGTGGGATGACGCCCGGCTTGGGCGGCGGCGGGGGCGCCCACTGCGGCTGCTGCCCCCAGACCGGCTGCCCCCAGGCGGGCTGCGGGGGAGGCTGTTGCGGCGCCCAGCCGGGTGGCACCGGGTCCGTCGGCGAGGTCCAGCCCGGCTGGTCGGTCACGCCGCCCATGCTGTCAGATCGCCGGTGTCACGGCGGCCGTGGCCGATGATCCGTGTCACGATGACATCGTGACAGCCACCACCCTGCAGGTGAGCGCATGAAAGGTCGCGTCCTCATCGTCGACGACGACACGGCGCTCGCGGAGATGCTGGGTATCGTCCTGCGGGGCGAGGGCTACGAGCCGACGCTGTGCGCCGACGGCGACCAGGCGCTTGCGATGTTCCGTGAGCACAAGCCCGACCTCGTCCTGCTCGACCTGATGCTGCCGGGCACCGACGGCATCGACGTCTGCCGCGCCATCCGGGCCGAGTCCGGGGTGCCGATCGTGATGCTGACCGCGAAGACGGACACGATCGACGTGGTGGTCGGCCTGGAGTCCGGCGCCGACGACTACGTGATGAAGCCGTTCAAGCCGAAGGAGCTGGTGGCCCGGATCCGGGCCCGGCTGCGCCGCAGCGAGGAGCCCACGCCCGAGCTGCTGGAGATCGGCGACCTGGTCATCGACGTCGCCGGCCACTCGGTCAAGCGGAACGGCACCGCCATCGGGCTCACCCCGCTGGAGTTCGACCTGCTCGTCGCCCTCGCCCGCAAGCCCTGGCAGGTGTTCACCCGTGAGGTGCTCCTCGAGCAGGTGTGGGGCTACCGGCACGCCGCCGACACCAGGCTGGTGAACGTCCACGTCCAGCGGCTGCGCTCGAAGGTCGAGCGCGACCCCGAGAGCCCCGAGGTGGTCGTGACGGTGCGAGGCGTGGGCTACAAGGCGGGGCCGGCCTGACCGAGGTACCCGCCGCTGCAGGGCCGCCACCTAGCCCCGTCGTCGGGCGTGTCACGGCCCTGTGGCCGCACGCCCAGCGTGGCGTGCGCCGCTGGGTCCGGCGCGGCATCGCGGTCTGGCGGCGCTCGTTGCAGATGCGGGTCGTGGCCACGACGACCGTCTTCTCCCTCGTCGCGATCATGGTGCTCGGCAACATCCTCATCACCGAGGTCCGGGACGGCCTGCTCGATGCGAAGGTGCAGGCGTCGCTGGCGGAGGCGAGCACCGGGGTCCGGACCTCCCAGGAGGCCTTCGACTCCGCCGACCGCAGCGAGCCCGGGGTCTACGACACCCTGGTCCCCGACCTGGTCCGCCAGCTCACCAGGGGTGGCGGGCCGGAAGGCTCGCGGGACGTCGTGCTGCTGCGCGGCCCGGACGTCGACACGCCGGAGTCGCCGCTGGGTCGTAGCTCCATCGGCGCCGACGTCTCCGCCGTGGAGCCGATGCGCCCGCAGGTCCAGACCCGCTCGGAGCTGCTCTGGACGTACGGCGAGGTGTCGCGGACCTCGGGGCGGCAGGTCCCGGTGGTCGTCGTCGGTGCGCCCGTCGTGGTGCCCGAGAACGGGACCTACGAGCTGTATTTCCTGTTCCCGCTGGACAAGGAGCAGGAGACTCTCGGCCTGGTCCGGCGCGCGCTGCTGCTCGCCGCCCTCGGCATGGTGCTCCTGGTCGGCGGCATCGCGTGGCTGGTCACCCGGCAGGTCGTGACCCCGGTGCGGATGGCGGCGCGCATCGCCGAACGGCTCTCCGCGGGGCGGCTCGAGGAGCGGATGCGGGTCCGCGGCGAGGACGACCTGGCCCGGCTCGCCGCGTCCTTCAACCGGATGGCCACCAGCCTGCAGCGCCAGATCCGCCAGCTCGAGGACCTGTCCCGGGTGCAGCGCCGGTTCGTCTCCGACGTGTCCCACGAGCTGCGCACCCCCCTGACGACGGTGCGGATGGCGGCCGACGTGCTCCATGAGGCGCGGTCGGGCTTCGACCCCGCCGTCGAGCGGAGCGCGGAGATCCTGCAGACCCAGCTGGACCGGTTCGAGTCACTGCTCGGGGACCTGCTCGAGATCAGCCGGTACGACGCCGGCGCCGCCCATCTGGAGGCCGAGCCGACCGACCTGGTCGTCACCGCCCGCCAGGTCATGGACTCGGTGGAGCCGCTCGCGGACCGGCGGGGCAGCGAGCTGCGCCTCGTGGTGCCCCGGTCGGGTGCGGTCGCCGAGGTGGACAGCCGGAGGATCGAACGTGTCCTGCGCAACCTCGTCGTCAACGCCATCGAGCACGGCGAGGGGCGGCCGGTGACCGTTCTGGTCGCGGGGGACGAGGACGCCGTCGCGGTGGCGGTGCGCGACCACGGCGTCGGGCTCGAGCCGTCGGACATCACCATGGTGTTCAACCGGTTCTGGCGGGCCGACCCGGCCCGGGCGCGCACCACCGGCGGCACCGGCCTGGGGCTGTCGATCGCGATGGAGGACGCCCACCTGCACGGGGGCTGGCTGCAGGCCTGGGGGGAGCCGGGTGACGGCTGCCAGTTCCGCCTGACGGTCCCCCGGCGGCAGGGTGCCGAGCTGGAGGGTTCGCCGATCCCGCTGGAGCCCGCCGACTCGGCCCGGCGGGCGCGTCCGGTGCAGGTGGGCGCTCCCTACCGCCGGGTCGGCACACCGGACGGCGTCGATGCGTAGCGCGCCGCAGGCCGCAGAGCGGCGCTCCCGCTGGTGGCGCCCGGCCGTCCTGCTGCTGCTCGCCGCTGTGCTGCCGGCGTGCGCGAGCATCCCGACCTCGGGACCGGTGCGCGCGGATCGCGGCCTCCGGGTCGATCGCGAGGACGTCGCGGTGCCGTTCATCGCTGAAGGCCCGGTGCGGGGCGCGACCGTCACCCAGGTCGTCCAGGGGTTCCTGCGGGCCAGTGCGGACTTCCGCCGCGACCACGAGGTGGCCCGGCGCTACCTCACCCCGCGGGCTCGTCAGGAGTGGCGGCCGGCCGCGGGCACGACCGTGCACGACAGCGGCGGCGGCCCGGTGACCGTCGAGGAGACCGGCGACGGCGTCGTGGTCGCTGGGGCCAGCGAGATCGCCCACATCGACGCGGAGGGCTCCTTCCGGCGCACCGCTGGCTCTCCTGAGGTGACGCGGACGTTCCGGATGGAGCGGGTGGACGGCCAGTGGCGCATCGACGCGCTCGAGGACGGCCTCCTGCTGTCCATGCTCGACGTCGAGCAGACCTTCCGGCAGGTCTCGCTGTACTTCCTCTCGCCGTTGCGGAACTCGCTGGTCCCCGACACGGTCCTGGTGCCGGAGCTTCCCGGGCTGTCCACCAAGGTCGTGTCACGGCTCCTGCGCGGTCCCACGGCCGGCCTGCGCGGCTCGGTCGAGACGGCCTTCCCGCAGGGCACCGAGCTGGAGGTGCAGTCGGTGCCGGTCGACGCCGGCCTGGCGATCGTGGCGCTGGACGCGCAGGCGCGCAGGGCGGACCAGCTCCAACGTGAGCAGATGTCCGCCCAGATCGTCTGGACCCTCAAGCAGCTCGGCCCGGAGATCGACCGGATCCGCATCACGGCGGCCGGCGAGGACCTCGCGGTGTCGGGTGTCGCGGCCGACCAGGGCCGGGACTCCTGGCTCACCTACGACCCGGACGGACTGGCCGCCGGGCCGTCCCTCTACGCGGTCCGCGACGGCCAGTTCGGGCGCTTCATCGAGGGCAGCTTCCAGCCGGTGGACGGGCCGGCGGGAACCGGGGCCGTGCCGCTGGCGACCCCCGCGGTCTCGCTGGACACGAACCGGGTTGCGGCCGTGTCCACCGACGGCACCACTCTGCGCGTGGGCCGGCTGGCTGAGGACGGCAGCCTCGACGTGGTCGTGTCCGGCGGAGACCTGAGCCAGCCGTCCTGGGACCCGGACGGAAACCTCTGGGTGGTCGACCGCTCGACCGGCCGCCTGCTGCTGCTGCCCGGAGGTGCTGGGCCGGCCCAGACGGTCGAGCTGCCCAGGTTGCCGGGCGGTACGCCGACCCAGGTGTCGGTGTCCCGCGACGGCGCCCGGATCGCGCTGATCACCGGAGCCGGCAGGTCCGCTCGCCTGGTCCTCGGCGCCGTGACCGGCGTCGAGGAGCTCGATGCCGATGTCCCGGCGGTCGCCCGGATCGCGGTCGTGGACCCCCGGGAGGTGCTGCCGGACCTGCGCGGGGTGCAGGACGTCGCCTGGGCGGACGCGACCACGCTGGCCGTCCTCGGCAGCCGCGACGAGCTTCCCCCGGCTCCGTTCCTGACCAGCATCGACGGCTTCGACATCGTCGACGTGGTGCCTGAGCCGGAGCTGGCGACCGTGGCGGCGGCCCCGCCGGACGCGCAGGCCAGCCCGCTCGTGGTCGGGACGACGGACGGCGAGCTGTTGCAGTACACATCGGGACGGGGCTGGGTCAGCCTCGGCGAGGGGATCGACCCCACCTACCCCGGCTGACCGTCCACAGGCCGACCACGCTCCCCAGGTCGGTGCCGACCGATGCCGGCCGGCGCCGGTCCGCGAGAGGGTGGCCGGCGTGCCACCGCTGCGCGCGATGCTGGCCGGCGCCCTCGCCGGGCTGGTCGATCTGGCCCTGCCCGCGGTGTGCGCCGGCTGCTCCGAGCCCGGCCACCTCCTGTGCCCCGCGTGCCGCCGGTCGCTGGCTGGGCCGGCCCGGACTGCCTGGCCGAACCCCGCGCCCGTGGGGCTGCCCCACCCCTGGGCGGTCGCCGCCTACGACGGTGCGGTGCGATCCGCGATCGTGGCGCACAAGGAGCACGGCAGGCTGTCGCTCGCCGGACCGCTCGGGGACGCGTTGGCACGTTCGGCCCTGGCGGCGGCCGGCCGGCTCGTCGAACCGGACGGGCGCCCGGTGCTCCTGGTGCCGGCACCGTCCCGCCGGCGGGCGGTGCGGGCCCGGGGTCATGACCCCACCCTGCGGCTGGCCCGGCGGGCCGCGACCGGCCTCCGGCGGCGGGGGGTTCCGATGTCCGTCCTGCCGGCGCTGCGGGTGGCCGAGGGCGTCATGGACCAGTCCGGGCTGGGGGCCGGGGAGCGGAGAGAGAACCTTGCGGGGTCGCTGTGGGTCCCCGCCCGGCTCACGCCGCTCGTCGCCGGCCGGACGGTGGTGGTGGTCGACGACGTGGTGACCACCGGGGCGACGCTGGCAGACGCGACGCGCGCCCTGCGGTGCGCCGGTGCGCGAGTCCATGCGGTGGCCACCGTCGCGGCGACCTCCCGACGTACGGCCGGGGTGTCGCCCGGCGCCCGGGGGGACTAGCGTTTCGTCATGGCACCCGCCCGGGTCCGTGGTTGCGCCGGGCCGATCGCTCCTCGCGGGGCGCAGGTCCGGCAAGCCGATGCCAGCCGCAGGCGAAACGGTCCACGTAAGGCGACTTCTCGTCGTCCGATCACGGTGCGGCTTAGGAGTAAGTCCTGCCCCGCCGGAGGGCCAGATGTCCTCCGACCCGGGAGAAGGGGAGTAGTGGCGGCCACCGCTGCGAGACCCTCTGCAGGCGGATGTGGGGTCGAAGACCAGGTCGGCCGGGCGGGTGCTCGCAGCATTTCCGAGGACGTGGAGGGTCAATTCGTGGACATCGTCGTCAAGGGTCGTCACACCGAGGTCGCCGAGCGGTTCCGTCAGCACGTGGCGGACAAGCTCGCGAAGATCGAGAAGCTCGATCCCAAGGTGATCAGTATCGACGTCGAGTGCTCCCAGGAGCGCAACCCACGACTGGCCGATCAGCGCGAGCGCATCGAGCTCACGATCCGCTCGCGCGGACCGGTAGTGCGTGCCGAGGCCGCTGCCCAGGACTCCTACGCCGCGCTGGACGCAGCGGTCGCCAAGCTGGAGGGCCGGTTGCGCCGGGCCCACGACCGGCGCCGGGTGCACCACGGGGCCAAGACGCCGGTCTCGGTCGCGGCGGCGACGGCCCGGCTCGAGATGCAGAACGGCGTGGCGCCCGGACTGCCGAAGAGCGGGGACGACGCCGCCCCGGCGGACCTGCCGGACGACGGCCCGATGTACGTCCGGGAGAAGGTGCACGCCGCGAACCCGATCAACCTCGACCAGGCGCTCTACGAGATGGAGCTGGTCGGGCACGACTTCTACCTCTTCGTCGACTCCGAGACCGAGCAGCCGAGCGTCGT
>DASVED010000321.1:0-15252 GCA_036380775.1 Actinomycetes bacterium | reverse complement strand
ACCTCGGCGGTGTAGCCGTCGAACGCGAAGACCCAGTGCGCGACCGGGAAGTAGACGATCGTCGCCCAGACGCCGGCGAAGACCAGCCACGACCCGAAGCGGGCGCGGTCGGCGATCGCACCGCTGACGAGGGCGACGGTGATGATGGCGAACACGGCCTGGAAGCCGACGAACGCCATCGGCGGGATGCCGGCCGCCTCACCCGCGACGCCGCCCAGCGGGTCGGCGGAGAGCAGGCCTTCCAGGCCGACGAAGTCGAGGTTGCCCACCAGGCCACCTCCCACGTCGTCGCCGAAAGCGAGCGAGTAGCCGTAGAACACCCAGAGGACGGTGATGAGCCCCAGAGCGCCGAAGCTCATCATCATCATGTTGAGGACGCTCTTGGCGCGGACCATGCCCCCGTAGAACAGGGCCAGGCCCGGCGTCATGAGCAGCACGAGCGCAGCGCTCGTGAGGACCCAGGCTGTGTCGCCTGAACTCGGTGTCACGGGAATGCCTCCTAGACGGGACGGGAACCTGTCCAGAAGGCTGGTGGGGCGCAGTTACCGGGGTTGGCGCGCCAGGTTTCGCGCATGTGACGTTTCCGCCGCCTTCGTTACGGGGGGGTAACGCCGCGCTGGCAGGTCCGGATCACGAGACGGCCCGGTCAGCGGGTCAGCTCGTCCCCGATCCGCAGCACCTCGGCCACGAGGCCGTCGACGTCCGACTCAGCGGTGCGGGGGTTGATGAAGCACGGCCGGATGGCCACGCTGCCCCGGACGAGGGTGGGACTCGGGACGTAGGGCGTCTCGGCGTGCAGCCGCCGCACCAGGGCACGGTTCAGACCGTCCAGGTCGGGGTGGTCGGGCTCGGTGCCGACGTACCGGAAGGAGCAGATCGACAGCTGCGCGTCGCTGCACAGCTCGAGCGAGGGCTCGGCCCGCACCTGCTCGGCGACCCGGCGGGCGAAGTCGTTGTGGCGCACCACGCGGGCCCGCAGCCCGTCGAGCCCGATCTCGTGCAGAGCGGCCCACACGACCATCCCGCGCGCGGGAGCGGACAGGTCGAGGCTCCAGTCGTGGTAGGGCAGCCCCATCGCCGCCCACGGTGAGTCGGTGGCCGTGACGGAGTCGAAGGCGCCCTCCACGTAGTCGCTCGGCTCACCGGTGAAGGCCCGCCCCAGCACCGCCCGGTCACGGACGTACGTCGCCCCGATCCCCGTGGGCACGCACAGCCACTTGTGGGCGTCGACGACCCACGACTCGGCTCTCTCGACGCCGGCATAGCGGTCGGCGAGCCGTTCGTCGAGGCGACCGACGAGCCCGTAGGCGCCGTCGACGTGCAGCCAGGTGTCGTGCTCCGCGGCGACGTCGGCCAGAGCGGCGATGTCGTCGATCGCGCCCGTGTTGGTCGTGCCCGCGACCGCCACGACGGCCAGGGGCACGACACCGGCCGCGACGTCGGCCTCGACGGTGCGGCGCAGCGCCACGACGTCGACCTGCTGCCGGTCGTCCACCGGGACCAGGGCGACGCCGGACCGCCCGAGCCCGAGGACGCCAGCGGACTTGAGCATGCAGTGATGCATCTCGACGCTGCCGTAGATGCGCCCCTGCGGGAGGCCGCGCAGCCCGTCGCGGGCCGGGTCGTGGCCGAGTCGCTCGTACGCCCGCTGGCGGGCCGCGCCGAGAGCGATCAGGTTGGCGACCGAACCGCTGCCGGAGAACACGCCCTGCACACCCGCCGGCAGGCCGCAGGTCTCGGCCAGCCAGCGAAGGGCGACCTCCTCGAGCAGGTTGCCGGTGTGGCCGAGGTAGCGCTGGGTGCCGGCGAAGGTCGCGGCGAGCCGCGCGATGGCGGGGACCACCGCGGACCCGGTGGTTATCCAGCCCCAGAAGCCCGGCGACGTCATGCGCATGGCGTCGGGCAGCACGGTGTCGCCGAGGGTTGTGAGCGTCGCCTCCGCACCGGCACCCCGTCGGGGAAGGGGTCTGTCGAGCACCGCCCGCCAGGGGGCGTCCGGGCCGGCCACGCTCCCTGTCGCAGGTGCCTTCAGGTGCTCCTCGAGGGCCGGGAGAACGAGCGCTAGGGCGTCCGCCAGCCCGGTCGTGCGGGCAGCGTCGGTGTGGCTGTTCAGGCTGTGGCTGCTCGGGCTGGTCACGTGAGTCAGCGTGCCAGCAACGTCCGACAGCGACCAGGGTCAGTCGCCGAGCAGAGCGTCGACGAAGACGTCCGGCTCGAACGGGGCGAGGTCGTCCGGACCCTCGCCCAGGCCGACCAGCTTGACCGGCACCCCGAGCTCCCGCTGGACCGCGACGACGATCCCACCCTTCGCCGTCCCGTCGAGCTTCGTCAGCACGATGCCCGTGACGTCGACCACGTCGGCGAACACCCGCGCCTGCACGAGGCCGTTCTGACCAGTGGTGGCGTCCAGGACGAGGAGAACCTCGTCGATCGGGCCGTGCTTCTCGATGACCCGCTTGACCTTCCCGAGCTCGTCCATCAGCCCGACCTTGTTCTGCAGCCGGCCCGCGGTGTCGACGACGACCACGTCGTAGGCACCGTCTGCGCCCTGCTGCACGGCGTCGAACGCCACGCTGGCCGGGTCGCCCGCCTCCGGACCACGCACGACCGGCGCGCCGACCCGCTCGCCCCAGGTCTGGAGCTGGTCGGCGGCGGCCGCGCGGAAGGTATCGGCTGCGCCCAGCAGCACCGTCCGCCCCTCCGCCACGAGGACCCGGGCGAGCTTCCCGACGGTCGTCGTCTTGCCGGTGCCGTTGACCCCCACGACGAGTACCACGGCCGGCCGCCCGCCGGTGCCGTCGGTGCGCAGCGAGCGGTCGAGGTCCGGGCCGACGAGGCTCAGCAGCTCCTCGCGCAGCAGCTCGCGGGCTTGCTCGGCACCCGCGCCGGCCTGGACCCGCTCGCGCAGGCGCGCCACCAGCTCCTCGGTGGGCCCGACGCCGACGTCGGCGGTCAGCAGGACCTCCTCGACCTCCTCCCAGGTCTCGTCGTCCAGGCTGTCGCGGGAGAGGAGGGCCAGCAGTCCCCGGCCCAGGGAGCGCTGCGAGCCGCCGAGGCGTGCGCGGAGCCGGGCCAGGCGCCCGGCGACCGGCTCGGGGGTCTCGACGGTCGGCTCGACCGGACGCGGCGGTGCGACGATCGAGACGTCCCCGCTGGGGATGTCGACGGGTTCGGTGCTCGGCTCGGTGAGCGGCGGCAACGACGGCTTGCGCGGCCGGCGCAACAACGTGGTCGCGCCCACCGCCAGCACGACGACGGCAAGGACCGAGAGGACGATGACGAGCGTCAGGGTGTTCATCGCGGCCAGTCTCCCAGGGACCGCCGACGGCCTGGGAGGGTGTGCCCGGCGAGGGCTGGGTCAGCCCCGGCCGGCGGTCACCAGCTTCCGCGCGCCGCGTCGCAGCAGCTGCTCGACCCGCTCGAACCGGGCCGACATGGCCCGGGACTTCTCCGGCGTCGAGAGCACGCCCAGGGGCGGCGAATCTCCCGGGTCGACCCGGTCGGCGACCGAGGCGACGGCGTCCGTGATCCGCTCGGAGTGGGGCACCGGGACCCGGCGGCCGCGGTAGGGGTAGGCGACGAAGCCGACGACGAGGAGCGCGACGAGGCCGAGCAGGACATGGGTGGTGAGCAGTGCGGTCACGGTAGGGGCGCCTTCCCGAGGACGGATCGGACGAAACGTCACGATCAGCGTACGGGGCCGGCCCGGGCCGACGTTCCCGCAGGTCGCGGCGGCGTGTCGCGGTGTCCCGTCAGACCGGTTCCGGCTCGCGCATCCGCTGGCCGATCACCGTCGTGATGCCGTCGCCGCGCATCGAGACGCCGTAGAGGGCGTCGGCGACCTCCATCGTCCGCTTCTGGTGGGTGATCACGATGAGCTGGCTGGCCTCCCGCAGCTCCTCCAGGATCGCGATCAGACGACCGAGGTTGGTGTCGTCGAGCGCCGCCTCCACCTCGTCCATCACGTAGAACGGGCTCGGCCGGGCGCGGAAGATGGCCACCAGCAGCGCGACCGCCGTGAGCGATCGCTCCCCGCCGGAGAGCAGCGACAGCCGCTTCACCTTCTTGCCGGGGGGGCGGGCCTCGACCTCGATGCCGCTCGTCAGCATGTCGCCGGGATCGGTCAGCACCAGCCGCCCTTCGCCGCCCGGGAAGAGCCGGGCGAAGACGCCCTCGAACTCGCGCGCGGTGTCGTGGAACGCCGCCGTGAAGACCTGCTCCACGCGCTCGTCGACCTCGCGGATGATGTCCAGCAGGTCGCGCCGGGTGGCCTTGAGGTCCTCGAGCTGCTCGGCGAGGAACTGGTGGCGCTCCTCCAGCGCGGCGAACTCCTCGAGGGCGAGCGGGTTGACCCGCCCCAGCAGGGCCATCGAGCGCTCGCCGGCGCGCAGCCGCTTTTCCTGCTCCGCGCGGACGAACGGTCTCGGGTCGGGCTCGACCTCGCGCTGCTCATCGGGGGCCGGCGGTGAGGGCGGGACCAGCCGGTGGGGACCGTACTCCTCGGTCAAGGCGTCCGGGTCGACGCCGTGGTCCTCGAGCGCCTTCTGCTGCAGCGCCTCGATCCGCAGCCGCTGCTCGGCGCGGGCCACCTCGTCGCGGTGGACGCTGTCGGTGAGCCGTTCCAGGTCCGCCGAGAGCTCACGGGTGCGCCCGCGCAGTGCCGCGAGCTCCGCGTCGCGGTCCCGGCGGGCCTGCTCCGCGGCCTCCCTCCCCTCCGCCGCTCTCGCCAGCGAGACCTCCAGGTGGCCCAGCGTGACCTGAGCGGCGAGCGCCACGTCGCGCGCAACCGCGGCCTCCAGGGCCCGCCGCTCGCGCCGGGCCACGGCACGCGCGCGGGACTCCCGCTCCTGCGCGGCCGCCCTGGCGAGGGCGTCCGCCCGGCCGGCCAGGCCGCGGGCCCGCTCCTCGCCGGTGCGGACCGCGAGCCGGGACTCCATCTCGGCCGCGCGTCCGGCCCGCGCCTGATCCTCCAGCTCGTCGCGCAGGCTGGTGTCCGGGTCGCCGTCGTCCGGCGCCTCCTGCGCCGCCCGCAACCGCTCCTCGAGGTCGGCCAGCGCCACCCGGTCGTTCTCCAGCGCCTCCTGGGCCGCCGCGATGGACCGGTCGAGCCGGTCGGCCTCGCCCCGTGCCGCCCGGGCCTGGGCTCCGAGCTGGCCGAGCTGCTCGGCGACCGCCGTCATCCGGGCGTCGGACTCGTGCAGCCGGTCCAGCGCCGTCTGGACGTCGCGTGCGGCGAGTGCCTGCTCCTCCGTCGCCGCCTGGATCGCGAACCGGGCGCGGTCGATCCGGTGACCGGCCTCGACCAGCCGTGCCCGCGCCTCGTCGACGGCGGCCTGCACCTCGAGCAGCGTCGGTGTGCTGGCCGACCCGCCAGAGGCGTGGTCCCGCGCCAGCACGTCCCCGGCGCGGGTGACAGCAACGAGCCGCGGGTCGGAGGACACGGCGGCGCGCGCGGCCTCGAGGTCGTCGACGACGACGATGCCCGCGAGCAGCCGGACGACGGCCGGGCGCAGTGCGTCCGGTGCCGTCACCAGGTCCAGCGCCGCCCGTGCGCCGTGGGGGACGGCCGGCGGGGGCGTCGACGCGTACGTGTGCTCGGTGCCGACGAGCAGGTCGACCCGGCCGGCGTCGTCGTGCTTGAGCAGCCGGATGGCTGCTTCCGCCGCACCCAGGTCCGCCACGGCCACGGCGTCGGCCGCGGACCCCAACGCGGCGGCGACCGCGGTCTCGTGGCCCGGCTCGACGGTGAGCAGCGCCGCGACCGACCCCAGGACTCCGGAGAGCCGGTCCGTCGCCGCGAGCAGGGTCCCGGTGCCGTCCTTGCGGGCCAGCCCCATCTCCAGCGCGTCCTTGCGGGCCACCAGCGCCGCCCGCTCGCGCTCGGCCTCGCGCTCCTCGTCGCGCAGGGCCGAGACATGGTCGTCCGCCGCAGCCAGCCGCAGGGCCGCCTCCTCGTGGGCGACGTCGAGGTCCTCCTCGCCCGCGTCGATCCCCGCCACCTGGGTCTCCAGCGCCGTGAACTCGGCCTGGGCACGGGCCGCCCGCTCCCGAGCCTCCTCGAACGCGGGAGAGAGCCGGCCGTTCTCTGCCTCCCCCGCCTCGACCCGGCTGCGCGCCGCGGCGACCTGCCCGGAGAGCCGGGCCAGGCCCTCCCGGCGGTCGGCGGCGGTGCGGAGGGCGGCGGCGACCCGCTGCTGCTCCTCGGCGAGGGCCCCCTCCGCCTGCTGGCGGGCCGCGACGGCCCGGCTCAGCGTCTCGCGGTCCGCCTCGACGGCCCGCTCGATCTGCTGCTCCTCCGCGCGCACCTGCTCGGCCTGGCGCTCGAGGTCCTCCGGGTCTGACAGGTGGCTGCCCGGCCGGGGGTCGTCAGGCTCGGCGGCCAGGTGGCGGACCCGCTCGGCCGCGAGGCTTCCGGTCCCGCGGAACCGCTCGCGCAGCGAGGACAGGCGGTACCAGGTCTCCTGGGCCAGCGCGAGCGTCGGTGCCTCGGTCGCGGCGACCTGCTCGAGCTCGGCCTCGCGCGCCGACGTGTCAGCGAGCCGAGCCTCGACCTCGGCGCGACGCGCCCGCAGGGCGGTCTCGTCCGCGACCTCGGCCTGCAACGTCGCCGTCATCTGGACCAGGTCGTCCGCCAGCAGCCGGAGCCTGGCGTCGCGCACGTCGGACTGGATCACGGCTGCCCGCCGCGCGACCTCGGCCTGTCTGCCGAGCGGCTTGAGCTGGCGGCGGAGCTCCACCGTCAGGTCCTGGACCCGGGTCAGGTTGGCCTGCATCGCGTCGAGCTTGCGAAGCGCCTTCTCCTTGCGCTTGCGGTGCTTGAGGACCCCGGCGGCCTCCTCGATGAACCCACGCCGCTCCTCAGGACCGGCCGAGAGGACGGTGTCGAGCTGTCCCTGTCCGACGATGACATGCATCTCCCGGCCGATGCCGGAGTCGGACAGGAGCTCCTGGACGTCGAGGAGCCGGCACGGCTGGCCGTTGATGGCGTACTCCGAGCCGCCGCTGCGGAACATGATCCGCGAGATCGTGACCTCGGTGTAGTCGATCGGCAGCGCGCCGTCGGTGTTGTCGATCGTGAGGCTCACCTCGGCACGCCCCAGCGGGGCCCGGCCGGCCACCCCCTCCTTGCCGGCGGTGCCGGCGAAGATCACGTCCTCCATCTTCCCGCCGCGCAGGGTCTTCGCCCCCTGCTCGCCCAGCACCCAGGCAATGGCGTCCACGACGTTGGACTTCCCGGACCCGTTGGGGCCCACGACGCACGTGATGCCCGGCTCGAAGTGGAAGGTCGTCGCCGACGCGAAGGACTTGAAGCCCTTGAGGGTGAGGCTCTTCAGGTGCACGCGGGGAATCTCCTCGCGCCCCGCGACCGCGGGACCCTGGCCACGCGGGTGGCTGGGCGGGTGCGTCGGGACGTACGTCGGGCGGGGAAGGCCGGGGCCAGCCTACCCGGACCCGCCGCGGCGGCCCGCCCTCGGCGCGCCGCCGCCGGACGGTCCGCGGATCAGGTCCGGACCGGTGCCAGGCGCCGTCGGCGCAGCACCGCCAGGCCGGCCAGGCCGGTGAGCCCCAGCGCGAGCAGCGTCGTCGACGGCTCCGGACCACCGAGCGACCCGATCGGGCCGAGCGAGCCGACAAGCGGTGTCGAGCTGCTGGAGCCCGGCAGGTCGACGGTGTAGACGTCCAGCCCGCGCACGGCGTCGACGGTGTAGACGATGTTGGTCTTCCCGGCGCCCGCGACACCGTTCTTGTTCCGCTGCGGGACCCAGTAGGCGTCCCACACCTCGGAGAGCCCGCTCGCGACGTAGCCGTACTCCTTGATGTCCCTGGCGTCACGCACGTCGAGCAGCCGCAGGCCACCCTCGTAGAACCCCGCGGCGACGATGCCGGAGGGGTGGTAGTCGAACCAGTGCGCCGAGCAGAAGGCCATCTGCGGCGCGGACACGCCCTCGCCGAGGTCGACCGGGTTGATCCGGTCCAACGGCGTGATGGTGCCGGCCGTGCCGTCCAGGCTGCCGACCCGCCAGGTCTGGAAGCTGCCCGCGGTCGCGCAGTCGGTGTTCTCGTAGTCCTCCTCGGTCACGAGCAGGACGTTGCCGTTGCCGACGCTCGGCGCCTGGCCACCCGCGAATCGCGCGGCGTTCGGCCGGTAGGAGTTGTGGTGGATGAAGTCGTTCCACGGGCCTTGGACACCGTGCTCGTCCGTGGTCGCGACGACCCGCGGAGCCGTCGGGTCGCTGACGTCGAACACCGCGCTCCCGCCGGAACCGGTGTGCACGCCGTACCCGGCGTCGTCGAAGTTCCACTTGTGACCGGCGCCGCTGGTGAAGACCGGGTTCGGCCCGCCGGCAGGCGACGAGAAAGGCTGGGTGCCCGAGATGGTCGGGTCCGAGTCGACCTCGCGGGGGGTGTCGAGGTCGGTCAGGTCGACGATGGAGAACTTCCCGTTGCGGCCGGCCGTGTAGGCGTACTGGCAGTCGGTCTCGCGGATGCAGCTCACCGTGTGGGTGTTCGTGGTCGTGGCGAGGCGCGAGCGGATGTGGGGATTCGCCGGATCGGTGACGTCGACGAGCATGACCTCGTTGGTGCGGCCGATGTGGTCCGGCTGCGACGGCGCCACCTCGAGGGTGTCGACCCCGACGAGGACGAACCGGTTCGTGACGCCGTCGACCTTCTTCTCGCCGTAGTTCATCGCCTCGTTCTCGAAGACGATGTTGGGCAGCACACCCGCGATGGTGGGTGCCACCGGGTCGGAGACGTCGTAGACCGTGATGCTGTCGGTGCTCGACACGTAGAAGTACGGCGCCGACCTGGCGAAGATGCCGGAGATGGCGGCCGTGTCCGGGACGTTGGTCACGAAGCGGACGTTGGGGCTCGAGATGACGGGGACGCTCACGCCGTCGGTGAACTGCTGGCGCTTGGTCGAAGTGGTCGACTGGCCGTTCTCGTGCGCAGCGGCGGACGGGGCGGCCAGCGCGCCGGCCGCGAGCACCGCGGCGGTGGCCGCCAGCGCGCGCGGCACGCGGGTCGTGAGGAAGTTGGTCACGTGCCGGACCTCCCGGGTCGGGGGCGTGCGGGGCATCGACGTGACCAACGACCGGGTGAGAGGTGGGTCACGTCCCGGCAGGATGCCACCGGATCATGCAAAGGTGCAAAATCGCCACAATACGGTCATGTGTGGCCACGCGGGGTGACCAGCGTGACCGGCGTCGCGCCTCGGGACAGACGGACGGGACGCCGTTCCCGGCGTCCCGTCAGAGTGGAACGTGCGTGTGGAACCTGCGCTGCTGCTGCGCTCAGGCCAGCGCCGGCTCCTTGGTGACCTCGAGCGAGATCAGCTGTGCGTCGGCGTGGGTGGACAGCGCGTCGTTCTCGGCGCGAAGCCTGACGATCTCCGCCTCCAGGCTGCGTACTCGCTCGTGCAGACGCCGCACCTCCATCACCGTCCGGGGGTCCTGACCACCGACATGACCGATGAGAGCCTTCGCCATGCGCGATCCTCCACCTGCTTCTGAGTCCCGCGGGAGGGCGGGGTGGGTTGTACCTGCGGGCCGCACGTCGCCGGGAGCGGGTGTTCGGCACCGGGTCCAGACGCAACGTGGGGGTTTCCAGGGTCGCACCCGTCGAGCAGGGGGTCAATAGGTCACGTCTTGATCACGACGGAGCGTGCGCCGAACGGGTGAGACGATCCGGCGCGAAGCCGGCCACAGCGGACAAACCGGCGATTCAGCCGGCTTGCTCAGCCGCAGACACAGACCAGCTCGGCGGTCTCCGGGAGGTCCCCCTCCCGCCCCACCAGCACCGCCCGACCCGGCCGGTACGGCGACCACTCCCGCACCCGTTCGGGGGCTCCTGGCGAGGCCTCGGTGACCATCCGGACCGAGCCGTCCAGGTCGTCGACCAGACCGGCCCCCCGGTCAAACCCGTCGGTGCCCGCGACGAGCAGCGCCGTCTCCCCCCCGGCCGCCACCCGGGCCAGCGACTCCCGGTCCGGGCCCTCCAGCCGGCGCACGGCCACCAGCCCCTGGCGGGACCGTCCGGCGAGCTGGTCGACCGTGAACGTCCAGCCGTCCGGAGCCGCCAGCTCGCGCAGCAGCACGTCGTCGCGGGTCACGTTGATCACCAGGAGACGGCAGCCCGGCCCCGGACAGCCGTCCCCGGGCGTGAGCAGCCAGTCGTCGGTCACGGCGAGCAGCCGCCGCACGGTCCCGACCATCCGGAGTGCAGGGCCGGCCCCGGCTTCGACCTGCCGGGCCGGCCAGGCCAGCGCCAGCTCCTGCTCGGTGGCCCCGGCGGTCGCGCGGCTCAGCAGCAGGGTCCGGATCCCCGAGACCGGGTAGAGGGCTTCCGCCGTCCACCCGGCCGACGAGTCCAGGCCCGGGTACGGAGCGGCATCGGTCACGGCGCCGGTCGCGACCTCCACCTCGACCACGCCACCTCCGCGCATCACGAGGACTCGGCCGAGCCGCCTCGACGAGGCGACGACGCGCTGGGCCCTGCCGATCGGGACCCAGTCCTCCTCGCCGCGCGGGTCGACCCGCAGCAGGAGGCCCCGGTGGGCAGCCACCAGCTGGGTCCGGCCGGAGGTCGTCAGCACGGGGACCATCCGCTCGCCGCTGAGCGTCGATCCGCGCGGCAGGCGTGGCCCCTGGGACCAGTCGTCCTGGCCTGCCAGGACGAGGTGGTCGTCCACCTGAGCCACCAGGCGGGCTCTCGGCGCGCCGGTAGGAGCCGGTGCGTCGGAACCGTCCGGGCCCGGGGGGTCGGCCGAGAGCAGGCCGCTGCTCGCGAGGGCGAACAGGGCCAGCCCACCGGTGATCAGGGCCGCCCCGATGCGCACCCCCCGACCGGAACCTCCGCCCGGTCCGCGGTCCGGACCACGCTCGAGGACACCCTGCTCGACGATGTCGTCGTCGGTCGCCCGGTCCTCAGGCATGCGCGTTCCGCGGCCGGGGCTGGCAGCGCGGGCACCGGAAGGACGACCGGTTCATGAAGTGCTCGCGCACCACCAGCGCGCCGCACCGGCGGCACGGCAGGCCGGTCCGGCCGTAGACCGCGAGCTCGCGGTCGAAGTAGCCGCTCTCGCCGTTGACGTCGACGTAGAGGGAGTCGAACGACGTCCCGCCCTGCTCGAGGGCCTCGACCATCACCGCCCGAGCCGCCGCCAGCACCGCAGCGGTCCGGGCTCTGGTCATGGTGTGGGTGGGTCGCGCCCAGTGCAGCCGCGCCCGCCACAGCGCCTCGTCGGCGTAGATGTTCCCGATCCCGCTGACCAGAGTCTGGTCCAGCAGGGCGCGCTTGAGCCCGGTGTGCCGCCGGCGCAGCGAGGCCGCGAAGACCTCGTCGTCGAAGCTCTCGTCCATCGGGTCCCGGGCGATGTGTGCCACCGGCAGCGGCAGCCCGGCGGCATCGGTGTCGACGAGCGCGATTCCCCCGAAGGTGCGCTGGTCGACGAAGCGCAGGTCGTGGCCGCCGTCGGCGAACCGGACCCGGACCCGCAGGTGCAGCTCGTCCGGCGCCTGACGGGGCCGGACCAGCAGCTGCCCGCTCATGCCGAGGTGGGCCAGGATCGCTTCCCCAGCGGCGTCCCCGCGACCCGGCGAGACGTCGATCCAGAGGTACTTGCCGCGGCGCGCGACGCCGGTCAGCGTCCGCCCGGCCAGGCGTGCGGCGAAGTCGGCGGGACCTGCGAGGTGCCGCCGGGTCGCGCGCGGGTGGTGCACCTCGACCGTCTCGACGGTCCGGCCGGCGACCCAGCGTTGGAGACCGCGCCGGACGACCTCGACCTCGGGGAGCTCGGGCATGGGCCTAGGACGGCGCCGTCACGCGCCGCCGACCGTCGGGTCCCCGTCGCTGCCATTGCTGCCGTCGCCGGCCGCGCTGACGTCCGCCAGCTCACCGCGCAGTCGCCGCCAGGCAGTGGCCGCGGCCTCCTGCTCGGCCTCCTTCTTGCTGCGGCCCTGACCCTGCCCGTAGTCCTCGCCGGACACCATCGCGACCGCGGTGAACACCTTCTGGTGGTCGGGGCCGATCTCGGTGACGTCGTACTCGGGGACGCCCATCGAGGCGGTCGCGGTCAGCTCCTGGAGGCTGGTCTTCCAGTCCAGGCCGGCACCCATGGTGGCCGCCTGCTCGATGAGCGGGTCGAACAGCCTGTGCACGAGGCCTGCGGCGGGCACGAGGCCGCGGTCGATGTAGGCGGCGCCCAGCACCGCCTCGAGGGTGTCGGCGAGGATCGAGGACTTGTCCCGACCACCCGTGGTCTCCTCGCCGCGGCCCAGGCGGACGTAGTCCCCCAGCCGTAGCGCGCGCCCGACATCGGCGAGGGCACGCATGTTGACCACGGCCGCCCGCAGCTTGGCCAGCTGGCCTTCGGGCAGCTCAGGATGGCTGCGGTACAGCGTGTCGGTGACGACCAGGCCGAGAACCGAGTCGCCGAGGAACTCGAGGCGCTCGTTGGTCGGCAGATTGCCGTTCTCGTACGCGAACGAGCGGTGGGTGAGCGACCGCTCGAGCAGGTCACGCGAGATCGTGACGTCCAGCAGCGCGCAGAGCTCGGCGTGCCAGTCGCCCGCCGGTGCCGCCTCCGCGCTCACGCTGCCCGGCCGCTCAGACGTCGAGGACGTCGCGGTCGTTGTACGTGCCGCACGTCGGGCAGGCCACGTGAGCCAGCTTGGGCTCGCGGCACCGCTTGCAGGGCGCCAGGGGCGCGGCGGTCGTCTTCCAGTTCGCCCGTCGCGACCGGGTGTTGCTGCGCGACATCTTCCGCTTGGGGACGGCCACGGCTGTTGTCTCCTCGTTGGTCTTCGGTCGTGCGGTTCAGGTGCGGTGGTGCGGGCCGTGCAGTCGTACGTCAGTCGTGCAGCTGGCGCAGGGCAGCCCACCGGGGGTCGACCGCCTCGTGCCGGTGCCCCGGATCGTCGGCCAGGTGTACCCCGCACTCGGAGCACAGACCCGGGCAGTCGTCCCGGCACAGCGGTTGGAGCGGCAGCGCCAGCACCACCGCGTCCCGCAGCGCCGGCTCGAGGTCGAGCAGGTCACCGTCGAGACGAGGCAGCTCGTCCTCGTCGGCGTCGTCCGAGCTCTCGCGGCGGGCCTCCTGCTCGCGACCCGGATGGGTCCAGAGCTCCTGGAGGTCGACCACGATTGCGCGGCTGACCGGGTCGAGGCAGCGAACGCATTCGCCGGACACGGTGCCTGTCACCGTCCCGGAGACGAGAACGCCCTCCACGACCGACTCGAGCCGGAGGTCCAGCTCGAGCGCCGACCCCTCCGGCACGCCGAGCACGTCGACGCCGAGGTGGGCCGGTGCCGGAACAGACAGGGAGAGCGGACGCATCGACCCCGGTCGTCGTCCCAGCTCGCGTGTGTCGAGCACGAGGGGCGAGCGGGGGTCGAGGCGGTGGGCCGTTCTCCTGGTCTCTTCGGGCATGCTCACATCGGGATCGGGGCGGGCTCGGGCCCCGGACGGGACCCGGACAGGCTACCCGACCGCGCGCCGGGCGCCCAAAGAGTCGCTGGTCAGCGCTGGTCGGGGTCCTCGCCCAGCGGGTGCCCCCGGTCCGCGAGCGCGCCCTCGTCCCAGTCCTCCTGCGGCGCGCGCCCGCCGAGCTTCTCCCGCCCGCGGTTCACGGCGCCCAGCGTCTTCTCCAGGACGACCTCGAAGTTGGCCAGCTTGGTGTCGACGTAGTCGTCGACCTCGTTCCGCATGGTCCGGGCCTCGTCGAGGGCCTCGGCACGGATGCGCTCGGCCTGCCGGCGCGCCTCGCTGACCACCTCGGTCTCGGACGTCATCGCCAGGCGCTGCTCCTCGGCGAGCCCGATCAACCGCTGTGCCTCCCGCCGGCCCTCGTCGACCACGCTCTCCCGGTCGTCCAGCAGCATCCGGGCGTGCCGGAACTCCTCCGGCAGCAGGGTCCGGATCTCCTCGAGCAGCCCCAGGACCTCGCCACGGTTGACGACGCACGACGCCGACATCGGCATCGACCGGGCCTGCTCGACGATCGCGGTGAGCTCGTCGAGCTTCTCGTGCACGTCCACGGGCGGTCGTCTCCTGATGAGGGCTGGTCAGGCCGGCCAGTCCGGGATGCCGGTCAGGTCGTCGTCTCGAGTCGCTCGCGCAGCCGACCGAGCACGGGCTCGGGAACCAGCCCCGAGACGTCCCCGCCCCACGTCGCGACCTCCTTCACGAGACTAGAGGAGAGGAAGGAGTACTCGGGGTTCGTGGCGACGAACAGCGTCTCGACGCCGGTCAGCCGGTTGTTCATCTGGGCCATCTGCAGCTCGTAGTCGAAGTCGCTGACCGCGCGCAGGCCCTTCACCACCACGGGGATGTCGCGAGCCCGGCAGTAGTCCACGAGCAGGCCCTGGAACGAGTCGACCACGACGTTGCCCAGCCCGGCGGTCACCTCTTGCAGCATCGCGATGCGGTCCCCCACGTCGAAGAGCCCGGTCTTCGACGTGTTGACCAGGACCCCGACCGTCACCTCGTCGTAGAGCCGGCTCGCCCGCTCGATGACGTCGAGGTGGCCGTTGGTCACCGGGTCGAAGGATCCCGGGCAGACGCAGCGCCGCACGGTCACTCTCCAGCGGTCTCGGGGGGCTCAGGCTGATCGGCGGCGCGACCGTACCAAAGCGTCGCCTCGCCATAGCGCCGGGAGCGCAGTGGCCGGATCCCGGGCGGCCACGCCCACTCGCCTCCCCGGGTGGCCCGCTCCACCGCGACCACGGCGCCGGTGGCGAGCCAACCGTTCGCGACTGCGGCCGCCAGCACGGCCCGCAGGTCGTCGTCGGAGAGCTCGTAGGGCGGGTCCAGGAAGACGAGGTCGTACGCCGGCCCGGTCGCCGCCCGGCCGACCATCCGCTCCACCCGCCCGGACACGACCTGCGCGCCGGGCAGTCCGACGAGCGCGACGTTCTCCCGCAGGGTGCGGACGGCCCGCTGGTCGGACTCGACGAGCAGGCAGTGCGCCGCACCGCGGCTGAGCGCCTCGATGCCCACCGCGCCCGACCCCGCGTACAGGTCCGCGACCCGGCGCCCGGCGAGGGAGCCGAGCTCCGACTCCAGGGTCGAGAACAGTGCCTCCCGGGTGCGGTCGGCAGTCGGCCGGGTCCCTCGCCCGGGCGGGACGGCCAGCCGGCGCCCCCGCGCCGCACCGGCGACCACTCGCGGCATGGCGAACCTCCCGGGTCGGACCGGGCCGCAGCCCGGTCCGACCATGGGCCGGTGACTGTCAGCGCGTGATGGTGACCTCT
>DASVED010000320.1:0-2045 GCA_036380775.1 Actinomycetes bacterium | reverse complement strand
CGACACGACGGTGGTCCTGCTGGCTCCGGGCATGGGCGACGCGATCCAGGCCGCCAAGGCCGGCATCCTCGAGGTGGGCGACGTGTACGTCGTCAACAAGGCCGACCGCGACGGCGCCGACGCCACGGTCCGGGAGCTGCGCCACATGCTGACGCTCGGTGAGCGCCGCGGTCCCGGCGACTGGCGGCCGCCCATCGTCAAGACGGTGGCCGCCCGCGGAGAGGGCATCGACGAGCTCGTCGGCGCGCTCGAGAAGCACCGGGGCTGGCTCGAGGAGACCGGGGAGCTGCAGCGGCGGCGGCTGCGCCGTGCGGCGGACGAGGTCGAGGCCATCGCGCTGACAGCCCTCCGGTCCCGAATGGGCGACCTGCGCTCGACCCGTGGCTCCGAGAGCCTCGACGACCTCGCCGCCGAGGTCGTCGAGGGCCGTACCGACCCCTACGCCGCGGCCGACCGCCTCGTCGTGGGACTCACCGGCTAGGGCGCCGGGCTTCCCGTCGCCGACGACGACGGAGAGCTGCCGGGGCCGTTCGGGTCCGGGGTACCGGTGCTCGTGCCGGTCGAGGTCTCTCCGGTCGGGAGCTCGGTCGCTGTGCCGGTCGGAGCGGGCAGCGAGGGCGCGGACGCGGTGGGCTTCGGCAGGCCGTCCCCGCCCTCCTCGCAGCTGAACCGCACGTCCTGCTCGAACGTGTCCCCGCCGCCGACGGTGACCTTCGTCCGGTTGCCGTGGGCGCCCAGCGTGTGCTGGCCCGCCGGGAGGCCGCCGATCCGGAACGCGTCGCCGTCGTGCAGGCGCTGCACGTAGATGGAGCTGGTGCGGTCGCCGTGCAACCACACCCACATCGTGAGCGCCTCGTCGTCGCACGCGTCCGGGACGTCCGCGATGCCGAGGATCGCGGAACCCTGAGTGACGACCGTCTCCACGACCTTCTCGGAGCGGGTGCACGGCGCGTCGATCGCGTTGGACGGGGCGGTCGCCCCACCGACGAAAGTGGCTCCCCAGGTCGCCACGCGGGCCTTGGCCTTGCCCTCGGCGTTGATCGGCCACGGTGCGAGCAGGACCGGCGCGTTGGGGCACGGGATGGAGTACGAGCCGTCGTCGGCGGTCACGCCGACGGCCCGCCCGGCCAGCACGAAACCGCGGGCGCCGGCGAGCCCGGGGTAGATGTACAGGCCGGCTGCGGGCTGTCCGGCCGGCCCGACGGCCCGCCCGTTGAACGTCACCGTCGGTGGGACAGGGCTGTTGGCGACTGCCGGGGCGCTCGTCGCCCCGCCCTTCTGCCCGTCGACCCCCGGCTTGTCGGAGGCGGAGTTGTTCGGTTCGTCGGGCGATGTCGAGCCGTCAGAGATGTCGCCGCCACGGGCCGCCTGCTCTGCGAAGTCCGAAACCGTCTGTTGCACACCGGTGACGCCGCCTGCGAGCGTCAGTCCTCCCGCGATGCCGGCGAGGAACACCGCCGACACCGAGGTGATGACGCTCATCCGACGGTGCCGGCGGTAACGCGCCCGGCCCAGGACCAGGTCGAACTGACCGGGCGGCGGGGCGAGCGGCTCGATGCGCTTGCGGGGGAGCTGGTCGCTCATGAATCGACCTCGATCATGCCCAGCAGGCGTGCCCTGGCGTCGTACAGCATCCGCTTGATCGTGCCCTCCGGCCGGTGCAGCGCGCGCGCCACCTCCGCGATGCTCATGTCGGCGTAGTAGTGCAGCAGGACGGGCGCCCGCATCCGGTCCGGGAGCCGCTCGACCAGGTCGCGCAGCCACGGGTCACTTGCCGGGGTGCTCGTCTCGGTCCGCTCTTCGATGCGCTCGCAGAGCTTCCGGTCACGCTGCTCGCGGCGCCACCGGTCGTTGACGAGGTTCGTCGCCGTCACGTAGAGGTAACCCTTCGGGTCGTGCACCGTGAACCACCGGGACAGCAGGCGGGTGAACGCCTCCGCGGCGATGTCCTGCGCCGCGTCGCGGTCTCCCACCAGCGCGGCGCACCAGCCGGCAAGCGGTGCGTAGTGCAGGTTCCACAGCACCCGGGCGGCCTCGTCACGGGT
>DASVED010000319.1:0-4237 GCA_036380775.1 Actinomycetes bacterium | reverse complement strand
GATGCCGGAGCTGCCCCGCGAGTCGCTGGCCGAGGAGTACTACGGCGACGACGTGAACCAGATCGTCGACGTGGCGCGCAGCAGCACGGGCATCTCGACGCTGCACGACGCCATGGGCGGAGACCCGAGCAGCAGTCCCCGGTGGCAGGCCAACATCGCACTCGGCGGAGACCAGGAGATGATCGCGGCGCTCCGTACCCGCGCCGGTGACGTCTGGGGGGCGCTGGGCCTCTACCGCGAGGCGGAGCGACCGCTCTTCGGTGCCGCCGACCAGCACTTCATCGCGCAGGCAGCGCCGCACCTCGCGGAAGGCGCCCGCCGAGCTCTCCTGTTCGGGGAGGCGAGTGACCCCGAGGACGGTCAGGCGCCGGGGCTGCTCGTGCTGAGGGACGACTGGCAGGTCGAGTCCTCGACACCCGGTGTGGACACGTGGCTGCGCGACCTGCCGGACGGCGACATCGATGCCGGCCGGCTGCCGTCCGTCGTGCTGACAGTCGCCGGTCGGGCGATGCGCCCAGTCGACGACGGGGCACCGGCCGAGGTGGCGATGGCTCGCGTGCTGACGCGCTCGGGGACGTGGGTGGTGCTGCACGGCGCCGCGCTCCTGTCGGGCGCTGATCGGCGGGTAGCTGTCATCGTCGAGCCGGCGCACCCGGCCCGCATCACCTCGTTGCTCATGTCGGCCTATGGACTCACCGAGCGGGAACGCGACGTGACCCGGCTGGTCCTGCAGGGCGCGTCAACCACCGACATCGCGGGGACGCTCACCGTGTCACCGCACACCGTCCAGCAGCACCTGAAGAACATCTTCGACAAGACGGGCGTACGCAGCCGACGGGACCTCGTCGCCACCGTGTTCTTCACCCACTACGAGCCGCGGCTGCGCGACAACGAGCGGCGCACGGCGCAGGACAAGCCGGTGCGCGGCGGGCCGGTCGGCTCGGCATGACACGTGCGGCGCTCCTTGCCGTCTCCTTGCTGCTCGCCGGCTGCGGAGGGGGTTCCACCGCCGAGGACTCGGCGGGAACGTCGCCGACAGCGAGCCCCGCTGGGTCGTCCAGCACGACCGGGACGACCACGTCGGCTCCGGCCAGCGAGTCGCCGTCCGCTTCCGCTGAGGGCCGTGGCCGGGTGGTCACCACCGGCGCCAGCGACTTCGGGACGATGCTGTTCGACCCGACCGGCCAGGCGATCTACCTCTTCGACAAGGAGGGCGGCGACCGGCCGGAGTGCTACGGCGAGTGCGCCGAGGCCTGGCCGCCGGTCCTCACCACCGGGTCACCACGGGCGAAGGGCGACGTGCGGGCCGGGCTGCTCGGCACGACAGAGCGCCGCGACGGGACCACCCAGGTCACCTATGCAGGTCACCCGCTCTACTTCTATGCCCACGAGGGGCCGGGCCAGGTGCTCTGCCACGACGTACGCGAGTACGGCGGCGTGTGGCTGGTCGTGACCCCGGCTGGCCGCGCCGCAGCCTGACCCGGCAATATCCCAAGATCCACTGTGCGCTGCTGCACCAGACACGCCGGTGAACTGGTGCGTCGACGCACAGTGGATCTTCGTCAGGGGGTGGTGAGGACGTCGGCGATCGCGGCAAGGGCGCCGGGCACGACCCGGTAGTAGGTCCAGACACCGCGGCGCTCGCCGGTGACGATCCCGGCCTCGGCCAGCTTCTTCAGGTGGTGGCTGACCGTCGGCTGGGACAGGCCCAGCGGCTCGGTCAGGTCGCAGGTGCAGGACTCCTGCGAGGCGCTGGCCAGCAGAATCGAGACCAACCGCAGCCGGGCCGGGTCGGCGAGCGCCTTGAGCCGGATCGACAGCTCCTGGGCCTCGCTCGCGGACAGCGCCGCCTCGGCCAGCGGAGCGCAGCAGGCGTCGGCGCTGGGGACGGGCGCGAGCAGGGGCCGCGGCTTGGGCATGGCTCCATCATGCTGCCGAAATAGACAGACGTCAATCATTGACAACCGTCGATACCTCGGCCACGATGATCGCTGTATCGAGAACTATCGATCTCCCGAGGAGCCCGTCATGAGCAACCTTCCGCTCGACCCGCTGGCCGCGACCATCCACCTGCGCATCGAGGAGCTGCGCCGCGACGTCGCCGCCGAGCGACTCAGCCGCGAAGCCGGCCGCCGCCGGACCAGGGCGCTCCCCGGCCGGCTGGCCACCGCCCTGCGCGAAACGCTCGAGGCCGTCACCCCGTCCGCCTCCGCCCGGCGCGGCCAGCCGTGCCCCACCTGCTGATGGGTGCCCGCGAAGAATCAGTCGGCGAGTCAGTCGTCCAGCCGGTCGTCGTCATCGGTGCGGGTCCCGTCGGCCTCGCCGCGGCCGCCAACCTGCGCACGTACGGCCTGGAACCGCTCGTCCTCGAGGCCGGCGAGCAGGTGGGTGCGGCGATCCGCCAGTGGGGCCACGTCCGGACCTTCACGCCGTGGCGCTACCTCGTCGACGCCGCCGCCGAGAAGCTGCTGGCGCCGACCGGGTGGACCCAGCCCGACACGGACGTCCCGCCGACCGGCGCCGAGGTGGTCGAGCACTACCTGGAGCCGTTGGCGAGCCTCTTCGGCCCGTACGTCGTGACAAGCGCCCGCGTCGTCGCCGTCTCGCGGGCCGGCCTCGACAGGTCCCGTCGCATCGGCCGAGAGGACCGGCCGTTCCTGGTGCGGGTCCGTGGCGCCGACGGCACGGTGACCGACATCGTCGCCCGGGCCGTGATCGACGCCTCGGGGACCTGGGAACAGCGCAACCCGCTGGGGGCCGCAGGGCTGCCGGCGCCAGGAGAGGACGAGGCGGCCGCCGCCGGGCTGCTGGTCGGGCCGCTGCCTGACGTCCTGGGTCGCGACCGCGCGCGCTTCGCCGGCCGCCGCACGCTCGTCGTCGGCATGGGTCACTCCGCTGCCAACACCGTGCTCGACCTCGCCCGGCTGGCGCGTGACGAGCCCGAGACCGAGGTCGTCTGGGCGATCCGCTCCGGCGATGCGCGGCGGCTCTACGGCGGCGGCAAAGACGACCAGCTGCCCGACCGTGGCAGGCTGGGCAGCGACCTGCACTACCTCGTCGCGTCCGGTGCGGTCGAGCACGTCACCGGTTTCGCCGTGACCCGGCTCGACCTCGCAGACGACCGCACCTCCGTCTCGGTGACCGGGGCGACTGTCGACGGGGAGCACCGCATCGACGGCGTGCACCAGGTGGTGGCGGCCACCGGTTTCCGGCCGGACGTCGCGATGCTCTCCGAGCTGCGCCTCGACCTCGACCCGGGGCTGGAGGCACCCCGCGAGCTGGCTCCGCTGATCGACCCGGCGGTCCACTCCTGCGGCACGGTCCCCCCGCACGGGCACCGCGAGCTCGCGCACCCGCAGGAGCCCGGCTTCTTCACCGTCGGCATGAAGTCCTACGGGCGGGCGCCGACCTTCCTCGTCACGACCGGCAACGAGCAGGTGCGCTCGATCGCTGCCCACCTGGCCGGCGACGACACGGCAGCCGACGAGGTGCGGCTGGTCCTGCCGGAGACGGGCGTCTGCTCGGTCGACGCTGCGCCCGCCTCGGACGGGGTCACGAGCGCCTGCTGCTCGTGAGGCCGCAACGGTTCTACGGGTGGCGCATCGTCACGGCACTTGCCGTCACCGAGACCGTCAGCTGGGGGGTCCTGTACTACGCCTTCGCGGTGGTCCATGTGCCGATGCGGGCCGAGCTGGGCCTCTCGGCGGCGACCACCGCAGGTGCGTTCTCGGTCATGGTGCTCGTCACCGGCCTGGCCGCCGTGCCGGTCGGCCGGTGGGTCGACCAGCACGGGGCGCGGGGACTGATGACCGCCGGTTCGCTGGCCGCGGTCGCCCTCGTCGTCGCCTGGTCGCGGGTGCACACCGCGACCGGCCTCTACCTCGTCTTCGCCGGCATCGGGCTGGTGTCGGCCGCGGTGCTCTACGAGCCGGCGTTCGCCGTGGTCGTCCGGTGGTTCGTCTCCGGTCGGCGCCGAGCCCTGCTCGCGGTCACGGTCGTGGCCGGGTTCGCCTCGACGATCTTCCTGCCGGTCTCCGATGCGCTGGTCCGGTCCACCGGCTGGCGTGACGCGTTGCTGGTGCTGGCCGGGCTGCTCGCCGTCACGACGGTCCTGCCGCACGCCCTGGTGCTCCGGCGCGACCCGGCGGACCTCGGCCTGCGGCCCGACACGCTCGCGACAGCGACGGGCGAGGTCGTGTTCGTGGGGTACGGGATCCGCGCGCCGGAGTGGCGCTGG
>DASVED010000318.1:0-2336 GCA_036380775.1 Actinomycetes bacterium | reverse complement strand
ATCGCCGCTCCTCCCACCGGGTCTCACATCCTGCGCATCTTGAGGTACCGACGGGCATCGGGGATGGAGCGCACACCGACGCCGACGGCCACCACGGCCACACCGACCGCCGCCAGGGCGGTCAGCATTCCCAGAACTCTCATAGTCGACTCCCTTCTCTGGAATCCGGATCGGCGGATGCGCCGTCCGGCGGTACCAGCGGCTCCAGCTCGTCCGGCGCGAAGTAGAGATAGCGGCCGTACCAGTCGTGCAGGTCGGCCGCCGGGTCGTCGACGAGGACGACGGCGACGTGCACGTTGCCGTCGACGTCGGAGTGCACGGCGGTGACCCTTGCGGTCTGGCCGGCGAAGAACAGGTCCTGGGCGTCGGCCCGTCTCGAGGGATGCAGCCGCACCAGGCTGTCGCGCGCCACGCGGACGCCGTCGACCAGGACGGTGTCCACGTCGGGCTGGACGCTCGCGTCGGCCTCGGGGTCCCACCACGGCACGTCACCGGTCTGGAAGACGGGCGGCTCGAGCTCGCGAATGTCGGGCCGTACGGGCGCCGACGGGTCGAGCGGATCGGGCTGGACGAGCGTGTCGGGTGAGCCCGGCGCTCGGGAGGCCGGATCGGTCAGGTCCGCCCGCGGGTCCCGCAGGATGCCGTGCAGCCGGGCCAGCGCCTCCGGCGGCATGGCGTCGCAGCGGTCGATGATCTCGGCGGCCCGCGGGTCGGTCGCCCGGGCCTGGGCCTTCTCGTCGTCGGTGAGCGTCATGATCCGCAGCGTGAGGATCTCGTCGATCTCGGTGGAGTCGAACAGCGCGCCGGCGCTCTGGTCCGCGACCTCGGGGTAGTCGTAGAGGATGATCGGCGAGACCAGCACGACGTCGCAGCTGCCGGGAGCACCGGCCAGCACCGGCCAGCAGCGGTGCTGGGTGCAGCCCGCTGCTGCGTCGGCCGCATCCGGCGGCGGCTCCAGCAGCGAGACGAAGTCGGCGTCCTCGGCGCGCAGCAGCAGATGGGCGCCGATCAACGACGACCTGATCGCGTCGTCCTTGTCGGCGACGGGTCCGTCGGCGACGTTGTCCACCCGTACGCCGATCCGCACCAGACCCCCGGTGGCCTGCTGCCCCTCCAGTCCCACGGTCGCGCGCAACGGCCACCGGCGCCGGACCAGCCGGCCGGCGACCGTGCCGTCGTCGTGTCGCAGCGTCTCGATGTCGGTCCGCCCGGGGACCTCGACGAGTCGGGGGCTCTCCTGCTCCAGCGCCGCGGACAGCGGGGAGGCGTCCAGCTCGACCTCCTGCTCCACCGCCTCGTCCCAGCTGAGCCAGCTCTGCGAGCCCACCGTCAGCTGGTCGACCGGCTCGAAGTGGGCCGGGTCGCCGGTCGCCCGTTCCACGCTGCGGGTCTGCAGCTGGAGGAACCTGAGGTGGACGGTGACCCGAGGCGGTCCGGCTCCCTGTTGCCGGGTGCGCACCAGGCACTGCGCCGCGAGGCTCGATTCCTCACCCAGTCCGGCGGCGGCAGCCGTCGGAGGACCGAGCACGCCGAACTGCCAGCGCACCTGGTTCTTGCGCGACGTGGCGCGGTACGGGTACAGCAGGTAGCCCTCGAAGAGGACGGCGTCGGCGACGGCACGGACCAGGTCGAGGCTCATCGCGTGGCCTCCGTCCCCAGCAGGGACTCGACAACCGCCTCATAGCTGGTCAGTCCGCGCACCGACTTGTAGTAGGCCAGCGAGTCGAGCGTCTCGCGGCTCAGCCGCAGCCAGCCGGTGTTCGGGAAGTAGTGGTCGACCATGTCGCGCCAGACCGTCACCGGGATCTGGTAGCGCGACTCGCGGTCCCACGGCACCTGCTCGACGCCGAAGCCGCTGCTGCCGCGGGTGAACACCGTGCCGGAGAAGAGGAACACCACGGGGATCGTGTCGTCGCGCAGCGCGTGCAGGTACTTCGACCAGGTGACCTCGAAGTCGTAGGTGCACGGCATGGCCAGGTCCACCTCGGTCACACCGGTGAAGCCCTGCACCATGGCGGTGCACTGCATCCACAGGAACGGCTTGAGCGTGTCGAACCACCGCTCCCGCGAGCCGAACATGTCCAGCAGTCCGCTCTCCTCGTCGGCGGTGTACGCGCGACGCTGGGGTTCGATGCGCACCTGGCACCGCAACGCGATGGCGTGCACCACCTCGTCGGTGCCCTCCGTGATGCGCAGTCGCGCGGTCAGCTGTGGCGAGGCGGCATAGCGCTCGGCGAAGACGTCGACGACCGAGAAGTCCAGGGAGGTCATCGCGGGGACACCTGGTCGACGGGAGGCGCCGGCCTGCTCCGTGCCGACACCGTGGCGAAGAACTC
>DASVED010000317.1:0-8346 GCA_036380775.1 Actinomycetes bacterium | reverse complement strand
GCTGGCCGACGCGGCGGGGGCCGGCACCGCGGTCTCGGTGGCCGTCTTCCTCGTCAGCTCCGGCCTGCTGCTGGGCTTCGTGCGGCCGATCGCGCGGCGCCACCTCTACACGCCGGCGCAGATCCGCACCGGCACCGCCGCGCTGGTCGGCAAGCCCGCGACCGTGCTGGAGCGGATCGCCAACGACGAGGGCGTCGGCTGCGTCCGGATCGACGGCGAGGTCTGGACGGCGCGCGCGTACATGGACGAAGAGACGTATGAGGCCGGCACGCACGTGCAGGTCGTCGAGATCCGGGGCGCCACGGCGCTCGTGACTGATTGACCTGAATGAGGAAGGAACCGACATGACTGCCGGAGCCATCGCCCTGATCGTGCTCGCGGTCTTCGTCCTGATCATCGCCGTGACGGCGGTCCGCATCGTGCCGCAGGCCCGGGCCGGAGTGGTCGAGCGACTGGGCCGCTACTCCCGCACCCTGACTCCGGGCCTGTCGATCCTGGTGCCGTTCATCGACCGCCTCCGTCCGTTGATCGACCTGCGCGAGCAGGTCGTCTCGTTCCCGCCGCAGCCGGTCATCACGGCCGACAACCTCGTGGTCGGCATCGACACGGTCATCTACTTCCAGGTGACCGACGCCAAGGCCGCGACCTACGAGATCGCCAACTACATCCAGGGCGTCGAGCAGCTGACCGTCACCACCCTGCGCAACGTGGTCGGCAACCTCAACCTCGAAGAGACGCTGACCTCCCGCGACCACATCAACGCGGCGCTGCGCGGCGTGCTCGACGAGGCCACCGGAAAGTGGGGCATCCGCGTCAACCGGGTGGAGATCAAGGCCATCGACCCGCCCACCTCCATCCAGGACTCGATGGAGAAGCAGATGCGCGCCGACCGGGAGAAGCGCGCCACGATCCTCACGGCGGAGGGCTTCAAGCAGTCACAGATCCTCACGGCGGAGGGCGAGCGGCAGGCCTCGATCCTCAAGGCCGAGGGCGACGCGCAGGCCGCCGTGCTGCGCGCGGACGGCGAGGCCCAGGCCATCCAGAAGGTCTTCGACGCCATCCACGCCGGCAACCCGGACCAGAAGCTGCTCGCCTACCAGTACCTCCAGGTGCTGCCGAAGATCGCGCAGGGCGACGCCAACAAGGTCTGGATCGTGCCGAGCGAGCTGGGTGAGGCGCTCAAGGGCATAGGGGGGATGCTCGGCGGCGTCGCAGCCCCCGCTGTGGACTCCGCGACACCACACACGCCGTAGGTCCGGTGTGTCGGCGTCCACACGTGGTGGTCAGGCGCCGTCGCGCTCGGCGTACTGCCCGGCCAGCTTGAGCACCAGGGCGACGTACCAGTCGGCGTGGTTGTAGTGCCACACGGCGCGCTCCAACGCGTGCCCGCCGCGGCCGGCCCCGTTCGCGCACAGGTAGTGCGCGGCGCTGAAGACCGAGTCCGCCGGGTCCCGGATGTCCCGGTCGCCGTCGCCGTCGCCGTCCACGGCGTACGCCTCGAAGGTCGCCGGCATGAACTGCATCGGTCCCTGCGCCCCGGCGTAGGACGTGTTCGTGTTCGCCCCGTGCCCGGACTCCACCTGTCCGACGGCGGCCAGCAGCGTCCACGACATGCCGCGGCAGGTCCGCGCGGCGGCGACGTACAGCGCGCGGAACGCGGCAGGGATCGCGCTCGCGCGGGCGGTCGACACCCGCGCCGCCCCGGTGGCGTCGACGGCGGCGTTGAGCGCGGCGACCTGCGCCAGCAGGTCCTGAGCCTGCTGAAGGTCGCTGGCCCGTTCGGAGAGGGCGGCCAGCTCGGCGGTCAGCTCGTCGATGACGGCATCCAGCTCGACGTACCGCTGCTGCACCTCGGACGCGGTGGTGGTGCGGGTCTCGGCGGCCGCCTGCAGCCGGTCGGCCCGGTCCTGCAGGTCCGCGGTGGTGGTGCTGGAGGCGTTGAGGGCTGCCGCCCCGACGGCGACGAGCCGCTGCACGTAGACCACCCGGGCCATCGCGTCCACCGGGCCGCCCGCGTCGAGCACGCTCGCGTAGAGGGCGGCCGCGCCGCCGGTCATGTAGATGGCGCGGACCCGGTCGGTCTCGGCGTCCCGGTGCTCGGCTTCGAGCGCCACGGCCTGGTCGGCAGCCTGCTCGGCGGACAGGCTGCGCGTGACCCCGACGGCGAGCCGGCCCAGGGCACGGTCGTAGGCGGCCAGCGCCTTCTCGACCCGCGGCTGCATCGCATCCATGCGCGCCGCCACCGCGCGAGCCTCCGCCCGCGCCTCCTCCGCCGTCTCGGCTCGTGCGGGCGCGTTCGGCAGGCCGGCGAGAAGGACGACGCCGACCACCAGCGCGGTGACACGACGGGGCCCCATCACCCCTGGTACGTCGGCGCCGGAGCCCCCTGCCTTGACCGCGGCCGGTTTGCACCGGAGGCCGGGCAGCCGTGAAGATCGCGGACGTGGTGGCTGGATCGGACCCGTGAGCCTCTGGGAGGCCGTTGCTGTCGCGCTCGCCGGGCTCGCCGCCGGCACCATCAACACCGTCGTCGGGTCCGGGACCCTGGTCACCTTCCCGGTCCTGCTGGCCGTGGGCTACCCCCCGGTCCTCGCCAACGTCACCAACACCGTCGGTCTGGTCCCCGGGTCCCTCAGCGGGGCCATCGGCTACCGGAAGGAGCTGGCCGGGCAGGGGCGGCGGCTCGCCCGGCTCGCGGTCGCGTCGGTTCTCGGTGGGCTGACCGGTGCTCTGCTGCTGCTGGTCCTGCCGGACGCGGCGTTCCAGACGATCGTCCCGGCGCTGATCGGCCTGGCCTGCGTCATGGTCGTGGTCCAGCCCTGGGTCGCGGCCCGGCTGCGCGAACGGCACGGCGGGCACCGCTCCCACGGCGGCCCCCTGCTGTACCTCGGCATCTTCCTGGCCGGCATCTACGGCGGCTACTTCGGCGCCGCCCAGGGCGTCCTGCTGATCGCGGTGATGGGCCTGCTGCTCGACGAGCACCTGCAGCGGATCAACGCCGCGAAGAACGTGCTCGCCCTGCTGGTGAACGGCGTCGCGGCCGTGCTCTTCATACTGGTGACCGACGTGGCCTGGTCGGCCGCCGGTCTGATCGCGCTCGGGTCGACCGTCGGAGGGCAGGTCGGGGCGCTGATCGGCCGCAGGGTTCCGCAGCCGGCCCTGCGTGCCCTTGTTGTCGTCGTCGGACTGGTGGCGATGGTGCAGATCCTCGCCCGCTGACCCGGCCGGGAGGCTCCGCCGCGCGCCGGCCTGCGACGATCGCTGTCGTGCCGGGACGGGTCGAGCGGGTGGACGCGACCTCACCGGCACTGGGTGACTACGTCGGGCTCACCGACGTGGACCTGCGTCGGCGGCGCGAGCCGGCCGAAGGACTCTTCGTCGCCGAGGGCGAGAAGGTCATCCGGCGCGCCGAGGCTGCCGGGTACCCGGTGCGGTCGCTGCTTCTGGAAGAACGCTGGCTGCCGGGGCTGGCCGACCTGGTCGAGCGGCTCGACGTGCCGGTGTACCTCGCGGACCGGGAGACGCTCGAGGCGGTCACCGGCTACTCCGTCCACCGTGGCGCCCTGGCGGCCATGTCCCGCCTCCCGTTGCCGCCGCCGCTCGAGCTGGCCGGGGCGGCAACCACCCTGGCCGTCCTCGAGGACCTGGTCGACCACACCAACGTCGGAGCGGTCTTCCGCAGCGCTGCGGGGCTCGGCGTCGACGCGGTCCTCGTCAGCCCGCGCTGCGCCGATCCGCTCTACCGTCGGTCGGTCAAGGTGTCCATGGGTGCCGTCTTCTCGGTGCCGTGGTCCCGCCTGGACACCTGGCCGGGCGGCCTGCGCGACGTACAGGATCTAGGTTTCTCGGTGCTTGCCCTGACGCCGGCGCTCGACGCCCAGCCACTCGACGGGCTCCCGGCCGACGCGACGGCGCGTTGCGCGCTGGTCCTCGGCGCGGAGGGCGCGGGGCTCTCGGACCGGGCGCTGGCGATCGCCGACCACCGGGTGCGGATCCCGATGTCGGGTGGCGTCGACTCGCTCAATGCCGCGGCCGCCGCCGCGGTCGCGTTCTACGCGCTCGCTCAGAGCCGGCGGTAGCGCGCCTCGGCAACGCAGTAGGCGCCGAAGCAGACCAAGCCGATGGCTGCGGCCATCAGGAGGAACTGCCCGAACGGCGCCTCGGCGACGCTCTTGAGCGCGACGTCGAAGCCCTCGGCCTTGCCCGGCTGGTGATCCATCGCGGCCTTGATGACGAAGATGCCGACCAGCCCGAAGACGATGCCGCGGGCCACGTAGCCGACCTGGCCGAGGCGGCGGACCGCCTCGAACGTGCGCCGGCTCATGCGCCCGGTGTCGAGGTGCTTCTCGAAGTCGGTCTTGAGGCCGCGGATCGTCAGCCCGATCCCGATCGCGATGATGACCAGGCCGGCGATCACGACCAGCGCCTGGCCGCCCGGCCACCCCAGCACCTTGGCGGTCATCGACTGGCCGCTGCTGCCGCTCGACGAGCTCGACGTCACCGTCTTGAACGCCAGAACGGCGAAGGCGAGGTAGACCAGGCCGTTCGCTGCCGAGCCGATCCGCTTGACGGTCCGCTTCTTCTCCTCCGTTTCGTCCCGCCGGCCCCAGGCGGCCTCGGCGAACCGCCACAGGGCGTAGCCCGTGAAGCCGATGACCATCAGCCAGAGGACGACGCTGCCGCCCGGCTGCTCCGCGACCGATTGCATGGCCCCCTTCTGGTCGGCCTGCTCGGGGTCACCGAGCGCGATCTGGAAGGCGAGGACGCCGATCAGGGCGTACACCAGGCCCTTGGCGAGGAAGCCGACGCGCGCCGCCTTGTTGAGAGCGCCGCTGTTGGCCGCCTGGTGGGCCGTGCTGCTGGCAGCGGTGGACGGACCGGTCGAGAGATTCGCGGACATTCAGGTCTCCTCAGCGGCAGGGTCGGACAACCGGCTGTACCCGCTGCGGCACGGGTGAAGCCTAGGATCGAACGGTGGTGTGGGGCCGGGACGATCCGTTGACGGCCGTACGTCGTCCGGTGGCGGCCGCCGTCCTCGCCGTCGCCGGCCTGCTGCTGAGCGGCTGCGCGGCGGAGCCGACCGGCTCGCCGGGCTCGGCGCTGCCGGTCCGCGGGTCCGCCGCCCCCTCGTCGCACACGCACTCGCCAGGAACCGCGCCGCACAGCCATGCCACAACGGCGTCGACTCCTGTTGTCCGGGCGGCCGCGGTGCCCCTGCGGCGCGGCGAGCGGATGGCGACGCTGCGGCTGCCGGGCGGTCCCTACCGGCCGTCAGCCCCGGCGGGAGGAACCGACGACTACCGGTGCTTCCTGGTCGACCCGGGGCTGGACGCGGACGCGTTCGTCACCGGCTCGGACGTCCTGCCGGACAACGCCGAGGTCGTCCACCACGCGATCCTGTTCACGGTGCCGCCGTCCCAGGTCCCGGCCGCGGAGCAGCAGGACGCCGCGACACCGGGGGAGGGCTGGACCTGCTTCGGCGGGACCGGCCTGCCGGGCGCCGGTGGTGCCGACGACAGCCTGAACTCTGCTCCGTGGCTGGCCGGCTGGGCACCGGGAAGCGGCGAGACGGTGCTGCGGGCACGCACCGGGAAGTGGCTGGAGGCAGGTAGCCAGATCGTGCTGCAGCTGCACTACAACCTGCGGGCCGGCGCCGCCCCCGACGACACGGCTGTCCGGCTGCGCCTGATGCCGGGGACGGCCGACCTACGCCGACTGGAGACCATGCTGCTCGTCGCGCCGGTCGAGCTGCCCTGCACCGCCGAGGAGACCGGTCCTCTGTGCGACCGCACCCGGTCGCTGCTCGACCTGGCGAGCCGGGTCGGCTCCGACGCGGGACGCACCGTGTCGGGCCTGCAGCTGCTCTGCGGCGGGGACATCGCGGCGCCGCGGGCCGGGTCGACGCAGAGCTGCGACCGGCGGGCGCCGGCGGACATGGTGGTCCGGTCCGTGGCCGGGCACATGCACCTGCTCGGCCGGTCCATCAGCGTCGACCTCGAGCCCGGAACCAGCGACGAGCAGCGGCTGCTCGACCGTACGGTCTGGAACTTCGACGACCAGAGCGCGACACCGCTGGCACGGCCGGTCCGGGTCCAGCGGGGAGACACCCTGCGGGTGACCTGCACGCACGACGCGGCGCTGCGGTCGATGGTGCCGGAGCTCGCCGACGTGGAGCCGCGCTACGTGACCTGGGGAGAGGGCACCACGGACGAGATGTGCCTCGGCATCGTGCTCTACACGCGCACCTGACGCGAGTGCGTCAGGTCAGCGCGTCAGCGAGTCAGCGCGTGCCAGCGGGCCAGCAGGTCTGCCTCCCGGTCGGCGGGTAGGCCGGGCTGGCTCGGCCGCTCGGCCTGCGTCTGGATCCAGGCCCAGGTGTCGCGGACCGTCTCGGCCAGCGGCCGGGGCCGCAGCCCGGTGCCCGTCGCCCGGGCCGGGTCGGCGGCCATCGACAGCACGCCCGGGTCGTCGGCGCTCCACAACGGCAGCGCACCGTCGTCCAGACCCTCAGCGAGCAGGAAGCCCGCGTCGACCCAGGTCAGCGTCGTGCCCGGCGGCGACACGGCGTCGCGGATCGCGGTCAGCTGGTCGGCGTAGGAGAACGGCGGCGGCGGGCTCACCGCGTGGAACGGGCCGGACGCTCCCTGCTCGAGCAGGCCGACCATCCAGGCCGCCATGTCCCGCACGTCGATGACCTGAGCCGGCGCGTCGGCGGGCCCGGGCGCGAGCACCTCGCCGCCACGGGCCAGCCGCTCGACCCACCACGGGAAGCGCCAGGTGTAGTCGTCCGGGCCGACCACGTAGGTGGGCCGGACGACGATGCTCCCGCGGCCGAAGCGGTCAGTCGCGGCGCGCTCGCAGAGAACCTTCAGCCCACCGTACGTCGTGTCGGTGACGTCCTCGGTGCTGGGGTCGTCCAGCTCGGCCAGCGGGGCGTCCTCCGTGAAGCCGGCGCGCTCGGGCGCTGCGTACGCGGAGACGCTGGACACCAGCAGGTAGCGCCCGCCGCGGTCGCCCAGGACGTCGGCGAGCTGCTGGACGTGCCGCGGGACATACGCGCAGGTGTCGACGGTCGCGTCCCACTGACCGTCGGCGAGGACCGAGAGGTCCTCGTTGCGGTCGCCGGTGCGCTGCTCGACCCGGTCGTCGCCGGAGAACAGCCCGGGCCCGGTGACGCCACGGTGGAACACGGTGACCTGGTGGCCGCGGTCGACGGACTGCTGGACGAGATGGCGGCCGATGAACCGGGTGCCGCCGACGACGAGGATGCGCATCGGCGGGACGCTATCGCAGCAGGTGAGCGGTGCCGGCCGCGGCGACGGCCCAGAGCAGGCTGGCCAGGGTCCCGATGATGAACGTCTCGGGCGCGTTGGTCTCGCGCAGCTCGGCGTAGCGGCCGACCCCCTTCACCGCCAGCACGAGGGCAACGCCCTCGGGCCAGCCGGCCAGCAGGGTCGAGGCGACGGCCGCCCGCTCCAGGTAGCCGATCCACGCGCCTCCACGCAGGACCGACTCGGGACGGTCGGCGTCGTCCGGGCGCTCCTCGACCGCCGTGGTCTCCGCGCGCGGCAAAGGGTCGGTCGATGCCGCTGATGCCGCTGATGCCGTCAATGCCGCCGATGCCGTCGAGGCCGGCGACGGCCGGGTGCGCGCCGGCAGGAACTCGCGTCGCATCAGGCGGAAGACGCCCCGCACGACGAGGCTCCCGCTGGTCGTCGCGGCCAGGACACCGATCACCAGGGCGGCCGCCAGCCGCCACCCGTGGACCGGGTCGGCTTGTGCGGCGAGCGCCGCCGCCAGCGCCAGCAGCAGCGCCGCGAGCACGGCCACCGGCAGGACCGGGTCGGCCACCGCGCGGCGGAGCGGGGTCAGCAGCAGCGGCGCGGCGGCCGCCAGCAGCAGGAGGACGAGGACGACGACGGTCATGACGGGTCCAGCCTGGCATTCGCCTCGGACAGCAGGTGCGCCGCCAGGTCGCGGCCGGCGGGTTCGAGGTACCACTCGGCGGCGTGCAGCCGCTGCGACACCGCCTGTTTGGTGATCCCCAGCCGCTCGGCCACCTCGACCTGACTGTGACCCTGCGCGGCCAGGTCGACCGCCTCCCACCCGCGCTCGGTCCGCCGCGCCACGACGGCGGCGAGGAGGTCGAGGGACGCCTGCACCCGTCGCACAGGTTCGGCCGCCGAACCGGTGACCGCCAGGCCGGTCGGGCGCGCCTTGGCCCGTCCGACCGCCTCACGCGCCAGGGAGAAGGCCGGGCCGGAGCCGGCGCGCGTGCTGTCCGGCAGCGGCTGGTCGACCGCACTGACGCCGATCCTGATGCTCCACGCGCCCTGGCGGACCAGG
>DASVED010000316.1:0-3523 GCA_036380775.1 Actinomycetes bacterium | reverse complement strand
GCGGTCCTGCTCGACACCCCGTTCTCGTTCCAGATGAACCGCGAGGAGCTGGTCACCCGCACCCAGCTCTACTTCGCGCAGAGCGTCGGCCACGAGGTGCAGGTCGCGCGGTGGCCGCACAAGGAAGCAGACCAGCAGGCTGTCGAGCGGGCCTTGGCGCTGCTCGACCAGGCGGCCTGGGCCTTCGCCGGGCCAGGCAGCCCCACGTACGCCCTGCGCCAGTGGAGCGGGACGGGCGTCCCGGCCGCCCTGACCGCAGTCGTACGCCGGGGAGGAACCGTCGTCATGGGCAGCGCCGCTGCGCTGACCCTGGGCTCGCACACGGTCCCGGTCTACGAGATCTACAAGGTCGGCGAGGAGCCGAGGTGGGTCGACGGGCTGGACCTGCTCGGTGAGGTCACCGGCATCCGGGCCGCTGTCGTGCCGCACTACGACAATGCCGAGGGCGGCACTCACGACACCCGCTTCTGCTACCTGGGCGAGCCCCGCCTGTCCGCGCTGGAGGGCCAGCTGCCCGCCGAGGTCGGCGTCCTCGGCGTGGACGAGCACACCGCTGTCGTGCTCGACCTCGACGCCGGCACCGCGTCGGTGCACGGCAACGGTCTGGTCAGCGTCCGCCGGCGCGGGGCGACGCGCACGTTCGGCGCGGGGGAGTCCCTGCCGCTCTCCGACCTCGCGGCACTCCTGCGCGGCGACGAGACGTCGGAGCAGCCGGTCCACCACCAGGCGGCGGCCGGGGCGTCCGCCGCCGCCGCCCCGGAGTCCGCACCCGTCGCGACCTCGCTCCGGGCCGAGGCGGAGTCCGCCCGGGCGGCCTTCGACGCGGCGCTCTCGGCCCGGGACGTGGCCGGCTGCGTGGCCGCCGTGCTGGGACTCGAGCAGGCGATAACCGACTGGAGTGCCGACACCCTGCAGAGCGACGACGTCGACGAGGCCCGTCGGGTGCTGCGCGCGCTGGTGGTCCGCCTCGGTGACCTCGCGGTCGACGGTGCCCGCGATCCACGCGACACGGTCGGCCCCTACGTCGACCTGCTGCTGGAGCTGCGGTCTGCAGCTCGTGACGCGAAGGACTTCGCCACCTCCGACCTGGTGCGCGACCGGCTCGCGGGCATGGGTGTGGAGGTCCGCGACGGCACCGAGGGCAGCTCCTGGGTGCTGACCAACGGAGTGTGATCGACCTCACGGAGAAATGTGCTTGCTGGGTGCTTGCCACAGTTAGCACATGGGGTAGAACTGTTGTGTGGCAACGCTGAAGGTTCCCTCGCTGGGTGACTACATCCGCGAGCAACGCGAGTCGGCGCAGGTCTCTCTGCGCCAGCTGGCGAAGGTCGCCGGCGTCTCCAACCCCTACCTCAGCCAGATCGAGCGGGGTCTGAAGAAGCCGAGCGCCGAGATCCTCCAGCAGATCGCGAAGGGTCTGCGCATCTCCGCGGAGACGCTGTACGTGCGGGCCGGGATCCTCGACGAGGACCACGGCTCGGGCGACGTGGTCGCCGCGGTCATGACCGACCCGGGCATCGGCGAGCGGCACAAGCGCGTGTTGCTCGACATCTACGAGTCGTTCCGGGCCGAGCACGCAGCCGCCACCAAGACCGCCACCAGGAAGACCTCCCCACGCGGGACCACCGCGTCGAGGAGCCGCTCCACCACCAGGAGGAAGAGTTCATGAGCCTGACCACCATCACCCGCAGCAAGCCGTTCTACGTCGTCGCCGGTGCAGGTGACCTGGCCGTGAAGACCATCCGCACGGTCCCGGCCCGCCTGAGCGCGGTCAAGGTCGACCGCAAGGACATCCAGACCCTGCCGGCCAAGGCGCAGACCGCGGCCGTCGAGGCAGCCGTCGACGTCGCGGACCGCGCGGACGCCGTCTACACGGAGCTGCTCACCCGCGGCCGCCGCGTCGTGGGCCGGATCCGTCGCCAGAAGTCCACCCAGGACCTCAAGCGGGACGCCGGCACCACCGTGCGTCGCACCAAGGCCGCGACGACCACGGCCAAGAAGGGTGCTGCCGACACCACGACTGCCGCGAAGGCGACCCGCACCACCGCCAAGAAGGCGGCCAAGAAGGGCACTCGTAGCGCGAACACGGCGACCCGCACGTCGGCCAAGCGCACCGCCACGACGGCGCGCAAGCGCACGGCCAGCACGCGGACCGCCACCAAGTCGGCGACGACCTCCGCCCGCAAGACCGCGTCCTCGGCCACCCGGGCCGCGGCCGACGGTGCAGCGAAGGTCGGCAGCTGACCCACCCGCGCGACAGCGCACCCGCACGACCGGACGGCCCGCCCCTTCCCGGGGGCGGGCCGCTCGCCGTCCCGCCGGTCTAGGCTGACGGGATGGACATCCTGGGCCCCGTGCAGAGCGTCGTGCTGCTGATCCTCGGCGTCGGGGCGCTGTGCCTGACCGCCTTCGCCGCCGTCGACGCGATGCGCTTCCGGTCCCAGCTCTACCCGGCGATCGGGCGGCAGACCAAGGTGTTCTGGGTGGCGATCCTGGTGGTCGCCTTCATGGTCGCGATCGTCTCGTTCGGCTACGCGCTCGGTTTCCTCAACGTCCTCGGCGTGATCGCCGCGGGGGTCTACCTCGCCGACGTACGTCCGAAGCTGCAGGCCGTGAGCGGCGGTCGCGGGTCGAGCGGCTACGGCCCGTACTGACCTGATGGCCACCGACACCCACGGGCGCACCGCCCGGCTCGAGCTCGCCGACCAGTCGCTGCGTGAGTGGGACGCGACGGTCCTCGACAGCTCGCCGGAGGGGATCGTCCTCGACCGGTCCGCGTTCTACCCCGGCGGTGGCGGGCAGCCGCCGGACCACGGAACCCTGCTCTGGGGCGGCGTGCAGACCCGCATCGTGGGTGCCCGGCGCGGGGACGACCTGGTGCTCGTGCCCGCCGAGGGGGACCCGGTGCCACCGGTCGGGACGGTCGTCCGGGGAGCCATCGAGGACGACCGGCGGACCGCTCTGATGCGCACCCACTCGGGGCTGCACCTGCTCTCGGGCGTCGTGTTCCGCGACTTCGGTGCCCTGGTCACCGGCGGCAACATGGAGCCGCTGGAGGCGCGGATGGACTTCAACCTCCCTGAGGTCCCGGAGTCGTTCAAGGAGCGCGTGGCGCAGGCGTGCGCCACCGAGGTCGCGGCCGACCGCGCCATCGAGGTCGGGACGCTTCCGCGCGACGAAGCCTTCACGACGCACCCGGACCTGATCCGGACCGCGAAGGACCTGCTGCCGCCTGACCTCGAGGTGGTCCGCATCGTCGACATCGTCGGCCTCGACACCCAGGCCGACGGTGGCACCCACGTGGCGTCGACCAGCCAGATCGGCCGGATCGAGGTCGTCAAGGTGGAGAACAAGGGCAAGGGCTTCCGCCGCCTCAGGGTCCGCCTCACCGAGGGCTGACCAGGCGTTCGCCAGGAGGTGCGAGGTGCAGATCTCGGTACGCCGCATCGCCCCGGACGACGCCGACTGGGTCCTGGCGAGAATGCAGGACGAGTGGGGGTCGGTGTTCGTGGCGCGGAAGGGC
>DASVED010000315.1:0-3090 GCA_036380775.1 Actinomycetes bacterium | reverse complement strand
ACCTCCGCGCCGGCTTCCCGGACGGCGATCGCCTCCAGGGTCGTCGACATCCCGACGAGGTCGCCACCGATCGCCCGGATCATGCCGATCTCGGCAGGGGTCTCGTAGTGCGGTCCGGGGAGCTGGACGTAGACGCCCTCCGCCAGCTCGGGGTCGGCCTCGCGGCACAGCGCGCGCAGCCGAGGTGAGTACACGTCGGTCAGGTCGACGAACCGGGCCCCGACGATCGGTGAGGTCGCGGTGAGGTTGATGTGGTCCCTGATCAGGACCGGCTGGCCGGGGGAGTACGTCGGCAGCAGGCCGCCGCAGCCGTTGGTGAGCACCACGACCCGCGCTCCGGCAGCGACCGCCGTGCGCACACCGTGAACGACGGCGGCCACCCCGAGACCCTCGTAGAGATGGGTGCGTCCGAGGAGGACAAGGGCCCGCTTGTCGTCGCCGACCCGGACCGAACGCACCGTGCCCGCGTGGCCGGCGACGGCCGCGGCGTGGAACCCCGGCAGGTCGGTGACCGGCAGCTCGGCGACCGTCTCGCCCAGCATGTCGGCGGCCGGGACCCAGCCGGAGCCCAGGACGAGAGCGACCTCGTGCGCCTCGACGCCGGTCACCTCGCGGAGGCGGGCGGCGGCCTGGTCGGCGAGCTGGTAGGGGTCCGGTGCGGTCGTGTCGTCCACGGCGGCGACCCTAGTGGGCCGCGCGGGACGCCGGTATCCGTGCCTACGCGGCGGTGGCCAGGCTGGCGCTGCCGTGCGACCGGTCCAGCACGGGGGACACGGTGGTGACGAAGGCGGCCAGCTGTTCCGCCGTACCGGAGACGATGCCGTCCACCCAGCGGACGGCGAGGCCGCGGCTCTCGGCGACCGCGATCTGGCAGTGCGCGGCGAACGCGTGTGCCTGGAGCAGCTCGGCGATCGACCGGCGGGTACGTGGGGTGCTGGTGGAGAGCCGGATGGTCACCCGCTGGGTGGCGGGGCAGGCCTGCAACGCCGCCAGCAGACGCTCACCGGTGGCCAGGGGCGTAGGTCGAACGATTCTCACGACCGGTACATCGGCAGGTCATGACCGCGTCTATAGAGTTTCGGCTCACGGTCAAGGACCGACCGAACGGCACGGCCTGGACCGCAGCTCGGCGACGTAGTCGTCCGGGGCTCCGGCGGCCTCTGCGGCGTCGGCCAGCAGCCCCAGGTAGCGTGCCGAGGGCAGCCCGCCCTCGTAGTCGGCGAGCACGTAGATCCAGGCGAGCACGTCACCTTCCAGGGTGGCCACGCGGACGCTGACCTTGGTGAAGAGCGCCAGGTCGGCGTGCTCCCAGCGGTCCATGTTGACCTCGTCGGCCTCGGTCACGTCGTAGAGCGCGACGAAGACCTGGTGGACCGGGTCCTCGACGAGCGTCGCGAGCGGACCCTCCCAGCCCCGGTCCTCCCCGCCGAAGGTGAGCCGCCAGCCGACGAGCCAGCCGACCCCGCGCAGCGGCGAGTGCGGAGCCCGCAGCAGCATCTGCGCCGGATCCATGTTGCTGCCGTACGCGCCGTACAGGGTCATGGGGCCTGAGGATATTGGCGGCGGGGGCGGCTGCGGCGCAGTGGGGAACAATGACGCGCGTGACACGCATCGCGATCGTGGGTGGTGGTCCCGGCGGCTACGAGGCGGCGCTGGTGGCCGCGCAGCTCGGCGCCGAGGTGACGGTCGTGGACCGCGACGGGCTCGGCGGCTCCGCGGTGCTCACCGACTGCGTGCCGTCCAAGACGTTGATCGCGACGGCCGAGGTGATGACGGACACCGCCGAGTCCGGCGAGCTGGGAGTCAGGCTGGGTGCCGCTGGCGCCGCGGGCGGGGGCGACCTGCCCGACGATCTAGTGGGGGTGGACCTGGCGCGCGTGAACAAGCGGGTGACGGCGCTGGCGCAGGCGCAGTCCGACGACATCGCCGCCCGGCTCGCGCGCGAGGGTGTCCGGGTCCTCCGGGGCATGGGGCGGCTGGACGGCGCCACCCGGGTCGTGGCCGCACTCACCGACGGGGGTGAGGAGACGGTCGAGGCCGACGCCATCCTCGTCGCGACCGGCGCTCATCCCCGGGTCCTCCCGGACGCACAGCCCGACGGCGAGCGCATCCTCTCCTGGGAGCAGGTCTACGCCCTCGACGACCTGCCTGAGCACCTGATCGTGGTCGGCTCGGGCGTGACGGGGGCGGAGTTCGCCTCGGCCTACACGGCGCTGGGCAGCCAGGTCACGCTGGTCTCCAGCAGGGACCGGGTGCTGCCAGGCGAGGATGCGGACGCGGCGACAGTCCTGGAAGACGTCTTTCGCCGGCGAGGGATGACGGTCCTGTCGAAGAGCCGGGCCGGCGCCGTCACCCGCGACGGCGACTCGGTGTCGGTGTCGCTGGAGGACGGCCGGACCGTGGTGGGCAGCCACTGCCTGATGGCGGTCGGCTCGATCCCCAACACCTCCGGCCTCGGCCTGGAGGAGGCGGGGGTCCGCCTGGACAAGGGCGGATTCATCGAGGTCGACCGGGTGTCGCGCACCTCGGCGACCGCGGTCTACGCGGCCGGTGACTGCACCGGCGTGCTGATGCTCGCCTCGGTTGCCGCGATGCAGGGGCGGATCGCCATGTGGCACCTGCTCGGCGACGCGGTGAGCCCGCTGAGCCTGCGGTCGGTCTCGTCCAACGTGTTCACCGAACCGGAGATCGCCACGGTGGGCTGGGGGCAGAAGGACCTCGACGAGGGCTCGACGGACGCCGTCATGGTGAAGCTGCCGCTCGCCACGAACGCCCGGGCCAAGATGCAGGGCGTGCACGACGGCTTCGTGAAGCTGTTCGCGCGACCTGGCTCGGGGACGGTCGTGGGCGGCGTCGTGGTCGCACCCCGGGCCAGCGAGCTGATTCATGCGGTCGCGCTGGCCGTGGACGCGCGGCTCACCGTCGACCAGCTGGCGCACTCGTTCACGATCTACCCGTCGATCAGCGGCTCGATCGCCGAGGCCGCACGCCAGCTGCACACCCGGGTCTGGCAGGGCTGATCAGCCGCGAGGCTGCTCCGGCTGCGGCTCAGAAGTCGCCGCCGCCGAAGCCGCTCCCGAAGTCCCCGCC
>DASVED010000314.1:0-5827 GCA_036380775.1 Actinomycetes bacterium | reverse complement strand
CCAGCGTCCGCGACCTGCTGGGTCGCGAACGGCTCGACGTCGAGGCCGGGGTGGTAGGGCCGGAGCAGGCGGCTTGCCTCCCGGATCGCGGCGGGCCCGAACCGTGCCCCGGGCCGGTAGGAGACGCCTGAGTCGAAGGGCACCCCGAGGACCGCGACGTCGACCGGACCGACGTCCTGCAGCCGCGGGAGCCGGGCGAAGGTCGCCGGACCGGCGAAGCGCGGCACGACGGAGGCATCCACGGGCCCGACCGGGCCAGGGCGGTCAGCGGTCTCGGTCACGATGTCTCCTGGGCGATGGGGGTCGGGGCCTCGGCGGCGGTTCCCGGAGGCAGCGCGGGTGCGAAGACCCACAGCACCCGCGTGATGGAGCCCTCGGCAGTGCTGCGGAAGCAGTGCTCGTTCCGTGGTGGGAAGGTGAAGGCGTCGCCGGTCTCGAGGACGACCGTGTGGTCGCGCAGGGTGACCTCCAGACGGCCCTCGACGACGTACACGAACTCGACGTCGGCGGGCAGGCCGTAGAGCTCGTCGCCGCTGCCCCCGCCGGGCTCGATCTCGCTGAGGATGGCCTGCACGCGGCGCTCGCCCTCCGGCGTGAGGAGGAACTCGGCCATGCCGATGCCGCCGAAGTTGATCGGGGGGTACGCGCCGCTGCGGACGACCTCGCCGGGGGAGGAGTGGAACAGGCTGCCGACCTGGATGCCCAGGGCCTGGCACAGGCGCATCAGGGAGGCCACCGACGCGGTGGCCTGGTCGCGCTCGAGCTTGGAGACGAAGCCCTTGGTCAGCCCGCTCTCCAGGGCGATCTCGGCCAGCGTCTTGCGCCCGGCCAGCCGGGCGGCCTTGAGCTGGGCGCCGATCTGGTGCCCGTCCGCGGCCCCGCCCTCCGACCCGCCCCCCGACCCGCGGAGGGTCGCTGGTCGACGCGCCATCTGCTGCCTCCGTCCCCTCCGCCGCGACCGGCCTGCCGGCGGGTCCTGCTGGCCATGAAACACCAGGTCCTCTTAGGAAACAAGGGTTGACAATGAGAAAACTTCCGGTGATTCTGGCGTGACGCAGGCCACAGACCGGCCGCTGGTCCAGCCGCCCGTGAGGAGCCCGACATGACCATCACCCGAAGCACCCGCCGCACCCGAGCAGGCTGGAGGGCGCTCGTCCCGGCGCTGCTGGCCGTCGCCCTGCTGACGGCCGGGTGCGGCAGCGGGGACAGCGACACAGCGGACTCCGGCGACGAGGCGAAGAGCAGCGTCCCCACGCAGGAGGAGCAGACCTCCCTGCACGACATGCTGCCGGAGGACATCCAGTCGGCCGGCGCGGTGAAGATCGGGACCGAGGCGCTCTACCCGCCCTTCGAGTCCTTCGCCGAGGACAACAAGACGATCGTCGGCCTGGACCCGGACCTGGCGAACGCGCTCGGCCAGGTGCTGGGCATCGACGTGACGATGACCCACACGGCATTCGACGGGCTGCTCACGGCGCTCGACGGCGGGCGGTTCGACCTGGTGATGGCCGCGATCACCGACACCAAGGAGCGCCAGGCGCAGTACGACTTCGTCGACTACTTCACGACCGGCCAGGCCATCGTGGTGAAGAAGGGCAATCCCGAGAGCATCGCCGGCATCGATGACCTCTGTGGCAGGAACGTCTCGGTGCTCGTGGCGTCGACCCAGGAGAAGCTGCTCGGTGAGTTCAACACCGACCAGTGCGCTGACGACAAGATCAAGGTGACGGCACTGCCCAACGACAAGGACGCGCTGCTGCAGGTGCAGTCCGGTCGCGCGGACGCCTCCTTCACCCAGGACGCCGTCGGCCGCTACAACTCGCGCACGATCGGCGGCGGCAACCAGTTCGAGGTCGCCAACTCGGAGCCGGTGCTGCCCGTGCCCGTCGGCATCGTGTTCACCAAGGAGGACACCGAGCTGCGCGACGCCTTCAAGGCGGCCCTCGAGGAGCTCATCGCCAACGGGACCTACGACCAGATCCTGGAGAAGAACGACCTGGCCGGCGGCGCCAACAAGGACGCCGCCATCAACGGCGGAACCTCCTGACGGGGCCGGCCATGCCATCCGACGTCGACACCGGTGGCCGGGCGGCCGCCGGGACGGCCGGCCGCGACCGCGAGCCGATCAAGGCGATTCCGGTCCGGCACTGGGGTCAGTGGGTCTCGGCGGTCGTCGTGCTCGTGCTGGTCACGATGCTCGTCTACTCGGTCGCGACCAACGACAACCTGCAGTGGTCCGTGGTCGGGGAGAACATCACCGAGGAGTCGGTGCTGCGGGGCCTGTGGGTCACGATCCAGCTGACCGTGCTGTCGATGGTCCTGGGCATCGTGCTGGGGATCGTGGTCGCGGTCATGCGCCTGTCGGACAACAAGGTCCTCGGCACGGTCAGCTGGTTCTACATCTGGCTCTTCCGGGGCACGCCGGTCCTCGTCCAGCTGCTCGTCTGGTTCAACCTGGCGCTGTTCTTCCCGACGATCGGCTTCGGTCCCCTCGAGGCGGACACCAACGACCTGATCAAGCCGTTCGTCGCCGCCTTGCTGGCGCTGGCGCTCAACGAGGCCGCCTACATGGCGGAGGTGGTGCGGGCCGGCATCCTGGCGGTCGACACCGGCCAGGCCGAGGCGTCGCACGCGCTCGGCATGACCCAGGGCCAGACGATGCGGCGCATCGTGCTCCCGCAGGCGATGCGTGTGATCATCCCGCCGACCGGCAACGAGACCATCACGATGCTGAAGACGACCTCGCTCGTCCTGGTCGTCGGCGCCGGTGACCTGCTCACCCGGACGTCTGCGATCGCGGCGCGTGAGTTCACGACGATCGAGATGCTCATGGTCGCGAGCTTCTGGTACCTCGCCCTCACCTCGATCGCGAGCTACGGGCAGTACCACCTGGAGCGCCGGTTCGCCCGCGGTTCGTCCGGCGCACTGCCGCCCACGCTCGGCCAGCGCATCCTGGCCAACTTACGACCCGGCCGCGTCCAGGGAGGTGCCCGGTGACGACGCCGACCGTGACGCCGATGGTGAGGTCCGAGGCCGTGCACAAGTCGTTCGGCCATCTCGAGGTGCTCAAGGGCATCGACCTCGAGGTCGCGCCGAAGGAGGTGTTCTGCCTCGTCGGCCCCTCAGGGTCCGGGAAGTCCACGTTCCTGCGGTGCATCAACCACCTGGAGAAGGTCGACGCCGGCCGGCTCTACGTGGACGGCCAGCTCGTCGGCTACCGGCAGAGCGGCGACAAGCTGTTCGAGCTGCGGGAGAAGGAGGTCGCCGCGCACCGCCGCGACATCGGCATGGTGTTCCAGCGCTTCAACCTGTTCGGGCACATGACGGCGCTGCAGAACGTCATGGAGGCGCCGCTGCGGGTCCGCAAGGAGCCCAAGTCGGTCGTGCGCGAGCGCGCGGAGAAGCTGCTCGACCGGGTCGGCCTGGGCGCGAAGAGCGGCGGCTACCCCGCGCAGCTCTCCGGCGGGCAGCAGCAGCGGGTGGCGATCGCCCGGGCGCTGGCGATGGAGCCCAAGCTGATGCTCTTCGACGAGCCGACCTCCGCGCTGGACCCCGAGCTCGTGGGCGAGGTCCTCGACGTCATGCGTGACCTCGCAGCCAGCGGTATGACGATGGTCGTCGTCACCCACGAGATGGGGTTCGCGCGCGAGGTCGGAGACGCCTTGGTGTTCATGGACGACGGGCTGGTCGTCGAGGCCGGGCACCCGCGCGACGTGCTGTCCAGCCCGCAGCACGCGCGGACCAAGGCGTTCCTGTCGAAGGTGCTCTGAAGGGTTGACAGGCGCCACCAGGCGTGGAGCATGGCCTGCAGGCCCCGCCGTGGGCGAGAGGTCGCAACCGTGGTGCACGAACCCCGTGGTGAGGTGTCGGGCACGGCTGTCCTTCCTCGCGCGCACCGGGACTTCGACGCCGAGAGCCTGCTGCGCTCGCTGATGCAGAACGTGCCCGGCGCGATCTACCGGTGCGCGATGGACGGCTTCTGGAAGATGCAGCGGGTCAGCGAGGAGATCGAGAGCATCTCGGGCTACCCCGCCTCGGACTTCGTGGACGCGTCGAGGCGCACGCTCGTCTCCGTCACCCACCCCGACGACCGCGACGCCGTCGACGACCAGATCAAAGCGGCGATCGCGGCGCACCAGCCCTACGCGTTGGAGTTCCGCGTGATCCACGCGGACGGCAGCATCCGATGGGTCCTCGAGCGCGGCATGAAGACCGTCGACCGGGACGGCGAGGAATGGCTGGACGGGATCATCTTCGACATCACGGCGCGAAAGGCCGCCGAGGACCAGCGGCTGCAACGCGAGACCGAGGCAGCGCGGATCACCGAGCTGGAGGCCTCCCGGGCCCGCATCATCGAGGCGGCAGATGCCGCCCGCCACCGCATCGAGCGCGACCTGCACGACGGCGCTCAGCAGCGGCTGATCGTGGCGTCGTTGCACCTGGCGGCTGCCGAGCGTGCCGTGCAGCGGGGCGGCGACGCTGGGGACCACCTCCGGTCGGCACGGGATGCACTCGAAGCGGGCGTCGTCGAGCTGCGCGAGCTGGCTCATGGGATCCACCCGTCGGTGCTGACCCTGCGCGGGCTGGGCCAGGCGCTGCGGGCGCTGTGCGAGCACTCCTCGTTGACTGTCGAGCTGCACGACGAGCTGGGCCAGCGGCTCGACCCGACCGTCGAGGCGGCGTTGTACTACACGGTCTCCGAGGCCCTGACCAACGTGTCGCGCTACTCCGGCGCCACCAGCGCTGTCGTCCACCTCTCGCGATGCGACGACATCGTCGAGGTCGAGGTCAGCGACTCCGGCTGTGGCGGCGCCGACCCGACCCGAGGATCGGGTCTGCACGGGCTCCAGGACCGGCTCGGCGCCGTCAGCGGCATTCTCGAGATCGACAGCCCGCCGGGTGGTGGCACCGTCCTGCGCGCTCGGGTGCCCATCAGCTGAACTCGTTCGACAGCGCCGGTGCGCTCCGGTTGGGTCGAGCCATGAGCCTTCGCTGGCAGTGCATCTGCATCGACTCGACCGATCCCTCGCGCGTCGCCACCTTCTGGCAGGAGGCCCTGGGCTGGCGGCGCACCTACGACTCGCCGGACGAGATCGCCCTCGAGCCGCCGGCGGGAAGCCCGGAGGACGGGGTCTCGCCGGACATCCTCGTCCTGCGCGTGCCGGAGGAGAAGTCGGTCAAGAACCGGCTGCACATCGACCTGCGACCCGACGACCAGGCGGCCGAGGTGGCGCGCCTGGAGTCGTTGGGAGCCCGCCGGGTGTCGGTGGGGCAGGGTGACGACGCCACGTGGGTCGTGTTGGAGGACCCCGGCGGCAACGAGTTCTGCGTACTGCGCGTCCTGACCGCGGAGGAAGCCGCGACGTGACCGTCGAGGTCCGGCCCGGCAGGCCCGCGGACCTGCGTGCACTGAACCGCGTGTACAACCACTACGTCCGGACGAGCGGGGCGACCTTCGACGTCGAGGAGCGCTCTCCCGAGCGGAGCCGCGACTGGTTCGACGAACACGCCGACACCGGGCCGCATCGCCTGCTCGTGGCGACCGACGCCGGAGCGGTCCTGGGCTGGGCGTCGAGCGGTCGGCTCCGGCCGCGTCCCGCCTACGACCGGTCGGTGGAGACGTCGGTCTACCTCGACCCGTCGGCGACAGGTCGAGGCGTCGGGACGTTGCTCTACGGGTCGCTGCTCGCCGAGCTCGCCCGCGAGGACCTGCACCGGGCGTTCGCCCTCGTGGCGCTGCCCAACGACGCATCCGATGCGCTGCACCGCAGGCTCGGCTTCCGCGAGGCCGGGATCTGGTCGGAGGCGGGGCACAAGCTCGGCCGCT